>NZ_JAXBLX010000023.1:0-78298 GCF_037027555.1 Halalkalibacter kiskunsagensis
TCAATTTCGTCAGCTGCTAAAAGTGGTGATTACCCAAGAAGCCCCCACTTCAAGCAACCCGTAAGGGTGGTAAGTGGGGGGGAGTTCACTCTACTACATAAATGCTATTTACTAGATTTCTCCACAAAAGCAGAAATACTTCATTATGCAAGACTGCTCTTCTTATTAATTCCATCATCCTCTAATGACAAAATATATCCTTTACCTCTAATGCTTTTAATGGAAACCACCTCATCGGTTTTTTTCCTAATTCGATAAATAAGTGCATTTACTTCTTCTGCACTTACATCTGGTGGTTGCTCATCACAATGGATTCTTTCTGACCAAACGTACTCTTTTACTTCTTCTTTCGAAACAAATTGTTGCTCGTTTTGAATGAGGAGCTCGATACATTTATATTCTTTCTCTGAAAACACGTACCGTCTATTTTGTACAATAACTTCTTGTTGGAAGGGATCTAATTGAACATCCTTCCTTTCTCTTTTTACGAGATCTCTCATCATCGGAGCAACATCAAATGTTGCTTCCAAATTACTAGTTGAAAAAGAAAGCAGAATCAGATTATTGGCAAGCGCCAGTTTATCCCCATTACGAAGCACCGTTTCCTTATTTGGCAAAAGGCGCTCATGATTAACAAACGTTCCGTGTTTGCTACCGGCATCCTTCACATAAAAAAGTCCCTTTTCTGTATAAATAGATGCATGTTTTCTAGAGACATAGATATTTTGAAACGAGACATCAGGCATCCATTCGTTGCTTGTTCTCCCTAGTATTACTTCTCGTTTTTTCAATGGAATCATCGCACCTTCTTCAAAAGGAGTCCCTTGTTCTACAAGTAAATAAGCAGGTACATTCAATTTCCTCACCCCTTATTCAGATCGACTATCATTTTTCTATCATTCAATTATTATGTCATAACTATTGTGAAAAGGTAAGGTCTTCCGTAATAATGTAGAAAAAGGTTTTCAAGATTCATTGGAGGACATAATGATAAAGAGAAAATTCTATAAAAATAAATTTGTTTATGCAGCGTTCCTGTTAGCGCTGATTTTATTTATGTACGTTAACAATAGCTCGTTATTTGCAAAACAAGATGAAACAAAACCGCTCCTTCTTGCCCACCGCGGCCTCGGTCAAACGTTTAGTATGGAAAACATAACAAACGACACATGTTCAGCCCAACGGATATTTGAACCTGAGCACCCTTACTTAGAAAATACAATTCCATCCATGGAAGCCGCCTTTGATGCGGGCGCCGACATTGTTGAGCTTGATATTCACCCTACGCTAGATGAGCAATTTGCAGTATTCCATGATTGGACACTTGACTGTCGTACCGATGGGGTCGGAGTAACAAGAGAACATGCAATGGATGAATTAAGACAACTTGATCTTGGCTATGGCTATACAGCAGACAACGGCATCACCTTTCCGTTTCGCGGAGAAGGTGTTGGGATGATGCCCTCACTAGATGAAGTATTTGATTATTTTTCTGATCCATCTTTTCTGATCCATATAAAAAGTGATGACCCCAACGAGGGAGAGCTCCTTGCTGAATTTTTGCGAAGCGTACCAGAAGATCGGTTGCGTCGTGTCACTGTTTACGGAGGAGATCAACCGATTGCTGTTTTAAAAAAGGAGATTCCAGAACTTCGAGTAATGTCAAAGGCAACGATGAAAAGTTGCTTGGTCCCTTATTTGGCAAGTGGGTGGACAGGCTATGTCAGCTCTTCATGCGAAAGTACTCAATTGCATATTCCAGAAACGATAGCTCCGTGGCTTTGGGGCTGGCCAGATAAATTTGTGAATCGCATGGAAAAACAAGATACACGAGTCATCGTCGTTGCAGGGGATGGCGGTTGGTCTGAAGGGTTTGATTCAGTGGAAGATTTAAAGAGATTGCCAGCAAGTTATTCAGGTGGCATATGGACAAATCGGATTGATCGAATTGCTCCGGTGTTTAACTAACGAAGAGATGATGATAGCGAGTTCCATGTATCAACTCTTCATAAAAAAATTGGGAAGCACCTCATTTTACATGACGTATCGTTTGAAATTCAAAAAGGGAAGTTCTTGATAAACCTGGATTTCGAGTGATCGAAACCAGGCTTTTCTTACAGTTTCACTCGTGCTTGGATAAGCATTAGGCAACCGTCAACTTCTTATACGTCTCTTTATCACAAATAATATAAAGCACAGCCTCTTCCGGGATCGGTTCATTCAACCTGCGATTAATATCGAGGAGGTTTCGATCTGCAATTAAGGTGGCGCCTTGTACGAGTAAATCTTGGAACGCATCATTGTACGTAGTCCATTCAGCTTTTTTGGACAGCTTATACAAATCATCGCCATGCTGCCTGCTAATAAGCTGTGAGTACACTTGACTGACACCTTTATAAAGAGCTGAGCGTACGGCCAGGCGGGAGATGGTCTCCTGCGCTAAAATAAACTCATCGACTTTTGCATGAGAAAAATTGGATATGTTTTTCTCTGCCATGACTTCGACTGTTGTATGCACATCCGGGGCTAGACGCTCGACGGTAATTGCAACGAGCAATGTTTTCGCATCTTTTAGTGAAGGGTCTGAAATCGTATCATCTGCAAAAACAATTAACGCATTGGCCTTTGTTATATTGGCTTTCACAAACGTCTCTTCAGCTGTTGGATCCCCTTGTATGTAATGAACTCGATTTTCCGTTAAATCAACGGGTGATTTCGGCAGCGTATCAATAATCACGACTTCCACTTCTTCGTGTGAATCGAGGATTTCTTGTACTGCCGATTCTGATTTCTTTCCCCAGCCACTAATGACAATATGGTTTCCTTTCATATAGCTCATCCTCCCTTCTTCTCTCATTTTGCGAAAAATCGTAAACGAATCAACGATCTTCCCAATGACAACCCCAAGTAAGCCAATACCAATGATAAACATAAAAACAGAGTATAGTTTCGCTGGTAACGTCACAGGAGAATAATCTCCATACCCGACTGTCGTAAAAGTTGTCATGACAAAATAGAAAGTATTTAGTAAACTTTCAAAGTTATCTGGTTCCAATGCGTACATGATTAGCGTACTAAGGAGGATAAAGATTCCCGTCGTAAGAAACAATGTCAGGTTTCTCATCTTAATTAACCCTAAACTAATTTTCAAAAAAAAGTGCATGCTACTCACCTCCCTACAATTCGGCATCCATGCGCTAAAGACAGGGACTCCCCCTTTAGCGTTGCACTGTATACGCTGCAAACATCGATAAGTTGCCCGTAATGAGTTCACCAACTCGAAAAAATAGACCACTCGGCTCCCCATGGATCACATGAGATCCAATCAATAGCTTCCCTGTATACGGGCCGTCCCACGTGTCAATCGTCTGATCTGGCATCGGGAAGTATTGTTGAAACACGGCGGTTTGATCTTGATAATAGTCAACATCCTCTTCTAATACCCTCCCGTTTGAAACAATTCGGATCCCGCCCCCTTCACGACCGAGCACAGGCTTTTTCACATAAGAGTCGTGCAGGGGATGAGCAGTGAAAAACGTTGGTAGGAAATACTTCTCAATCGCCGCTTGCTCACTCCTTGTATACCATTCATCTTTCTTCTCCCAAATGAGCGCCATCACAGCTTTTGACTGCATTAGCAAGGCAGACGGTGGATTAATGATCTTCACTTTTTCATTCTGCACATGAACAATAAACCTCTCACCAATTAACTCACCTGTTCCACTCTTTTCCTCCAAGAAATATTCAAGTGGATACAGTCGGTACAAAAAGTCAATCCGTTCGCCGTCAGGGGTCTTTACGTCCTCTTCTCCAACGACAATCTCCTCAAGCGGCACGTATTTTGCTTGTTGCGGATACAAACTCATCAAATACTGCACCGTCTGTTTATCTTCATCATGCCAGTCTGCACTCGTAAAATAAAGAGTATCTCCGCTGCTAATTCCGTAGTCTCTGATCACTTGATTCCACGCCTGTTTGATGTTGGCAGTCATCCGTGCATTCGGATTCTCACGGTGATGCTCCTGACATAAAACGTCTTGTGCAATCGCTGCTTCAACAAGTCCAACAGGTGTATCGGTGTTGGCCTCAATGACTTTTAACCCTTGTGCGGACGCAATAAAATCATAGCGACTAAAATACGAAAAGGCCGTCTTCCTCTCAGCGAGTAACAAGTCCCACAAAAATACGGAGATTCCTAACTTATGGATCAATGATTGATCGTTTAAAAGCTGCTCATATGTTTTCCCAAAAATGTCATTCACAGCTCTCGATGCATTTTCAACTTCCGTGATTAACGACTGTGGAACAACTAATAACGAGTCACTCATGTACTGGTTATCTTCATAATTTTCATATAAGGAAGCCCATGTAAAGCCTTTTGCTGCAGCTTTCCTTTCGACTTCAAGCCATTTTTTCAAATACGTTTCTGCCTCAAACGGCTCCGTTAACGATTGAAAGGGGAGCATGAACCATCCCTCCTTTTAAAAGATTTATTTCAAATCAACCTTCATCTAACGCTGTGCAAGGTGATGCCGTATTAATAACTAATGGTTGCCGCCACAATCATTCCGACTAGCACGGAGACCCCGCCTAAGAATAAACCAACTGCCACATTTCCATTCTCCACTTCTTTCGCTAAACTCGTATTCCGAGTAAAGATATATTCAATTACTAAATGCAACACGATTTGAATGACGATCGCAATCAATGCCCAAATTGCTAAATCAACTAAGTTGATTGAACTACGAATTGCCGATTGTAACACAACAACAAGACCGGCCATTTTCCCGAGTAATTTCAGCGTAACCGCAGTGTTCCCATTTTTGATTTGGGCACGCTCCGAATAAGGGGTAAGTAGCTTAAAAATATAGGTTCCAATCAAAAACAACACAAGAGATATAGCAAGATAGATGACAAAATGATCAAACGTTTGTAAATAATAAGTTATGTCCATTCCATTGCTCCTTTCACTCCACAAGGTAAGAAATAAGATAGATTATCAGTGATTTTTGCTCCTGCACGAACCCCAAAGGCACTCGGCTTTTCATTCACAATAAAGCTTCCGTACAATAAATGTGCTTCTAGCTGTCCATGTTCTGTTTGCACGACTGACGTTGGTAAATCAACATATTTTTGATAGACTTTGACATAGTGATCGTACGAACTCTTCGTTTGTGAATAAATAATTTTTCCGTTTTGCTTAACAACAACCGTGTCGCCTTCACGTCCAAAGGCAGGCTTTGAGACATAGCGCTCGCCTGTTTCCAAAAAAGGCTCTTCGTCTAAATATGTCGGCAAAAAATAACGGCCAATCACTGCAAGCTCCTCCTCTGTTAAGAGAGGATGACGTTGTTCATACATTCCCCATATTAAAGCCATAACCGCCTTGCTTTGCATCAAGAAAGCAGACGTAGGATTCAGCATTCCAACTTTCTTCTGTTCAACCAATTTCATAAATTCAATCCCAATCGGAAATTGATCATCTGTGACATCTTCAAGTAGCGCTTCTAGCGGGTATGTATGACGATACAAAACATCAATTCGATTCCCTTTGTCATCATAGACTCCACTCTCGTTTCCGTCTGTAACAATTTGAATGTCACGTAGCGGTACAAATGTTGAGCCTTTAATTTGGGCAACCTCCATTAAATACATCATCGTTCCACGGTCTTCCATATCCTCTTCATGTGCCGTAAAAACAACATATGGATGATTTTTCACCCCAATGGCTTGGGCACAGTGATAGACACTGTTACGAATCGCAGTTCCTAACCTTTCAGCTTCGTTTTCATTTGGGTCTTCTCGCTTGTATTCCTTGCACACCAAACCATTCACATCAAAAAGCTCCCGAATAAAGGTCGGAGTATCGGAATTAAACTCCAATAGTTTTAACCCTTGATTGGTTTTCACAAAGTCAAAGCGACCAATTACCGTTTCATATGGAAGCAATGAGAGCCTTAGAAAAGGCAATGCCTTTTTTGGAAAACCTAAATCTATGAACGATTCATCGGGTGCATATCGCATCATTTCGTTGACCTTTTTGTAAACGGCATAGCTCTCTTTTGTTGCTCGTCGTATATTAGAAACCTCTTCTTTTACGAAATCGAGACAATCAAACAAGGCATACTCCACGCCATATAACCGGTCCCAAAAGCCTTGAATCGTTTCATAAAAACGGTCGCGGCACACGTTGTAATCATCCACCAAAAATACCACCACCGCCCATACCAGACCGTGGGTTAGTTGCACGGCTCGGACTTCTTTGTTGATTATTATCTTGTCTTGGTTGGTTTACGTTTTGATCGGTTCTAGGATTTGTCGCTGGCTGTCTCACTTGGCCGCCACCGCCTCCTCCTCCCATCGCTCTTCCTGCCATAAAGGCAGCAATTGTCGGAAACCAACTTCCCCCATGATAGTAATGACCATGGTTCGCATTGCCTTCTTCAACACATTGATACCCCTGTGCTTCCTCGTCCCACGTCCACGTATCACAATCTGCCTCTTCAGGTGAAGGGGGTTCTGTTTCAGGCTGAAATTCCTCTTCAGGCTCAGCCGGTACAGAAAACAGCTCTTCCTGTGCCCCCTGTGAACAAGCCGTTAAACCGAAAAGCGCGACACTCGATCCAAGGAAGCCTTTTAAAAGTTTATCGGTTTTTGGTTTCTTCATGTGACAAACACCTCCAATTTCTATACGTTTCGAATGATCATTGGTTTCACTCTTTGTCCTCTGACACCTATTTGATTCTATCAATATTTTGGCACTTGATGGAAGGTTTTAACCAAACTTCCTTTTATGTATTTACTTACTTGAGAAAAACCTAGTTAGTCCAAGGTCTGATCACTTATATGTATTTACTCAATTTATTTCTATCATGTCGCCGTATGATTGAATACAAATTGATTGAGCAGTCCTGGCATAGGTAAAGTCAGATCGCATAGCTCTATGAATGTAACCTTGAGACGTTACCAATTGAAAAAGAGCCGCAATGAATGCGACTCTTTTTCGTACTAGGGAAGATGATTGTGAAGAACCTTTCAAAGACAGAATACATGGTAGAGAGACCTCCATCATCACCTCCTCTTTAGGATACACACGATTAGTTGGTCATTTGCTGTTGGCACATTCCCATCATTTCTTCGAGATAGTCTTGTCCACCTAATGGAGTCCACGGGACCTCAACACCCTTGCCTGGGGCCACTGCCTTTCCTTGATATTCACTATTCTCATTTGCAGCAATATAAATATCCCAGCTCCACCTATCCATATTGCTTCTATATTCTTCATTTCCACTATGGTCAATCTCAGCTAAATAGTAATTTTTAATAGTGAACCCTCTTACGATATCTTTCATCATGTTAGCCACTCCTTTAGTAAATAATCTCACATTGTATAGTTTGTCCTTAATTTGAAGATACATTTGTTTTCATCTATCACTTAGAACTTGTTTAATTTTTCTGATTTATTAATTATAAGAATAATATGAAAATAGAAATTTGAAAAGGGTTTATGTTAGATAATTTCACGATATAATAATTAAATTTTCTGATAACTGTAATTGCACGATAAACTTCGGGAGTACCTGGTACCACAAAAAAGCTCCATTTCGTAGGATCCGTAGGTTAACTTGGTTCGAATACGAAAGGAGCTTTTACTATTAAGATAACTTAAAATGAATGGTTTTATACACGTCATCCGGAGAGTTTCGTTCGACAAACTTCGGGTGGTGCATGCTACCCGACGACTAGTGGTACTACCTCTCCTTCATTCACATCAATCAACCCAAAATCAGTGATTTTCAATGCTGGGCTCACTGATAATGAGAGAGTACTAATCGACATAATTGAGTTGTAATGCTTGTATCCTAAATCTTCCATCGCTTTTCGTAGGTCTTTTACTTGCTTCGCTAGTAATTCTAGTGGTTCTTCTGATAGGATGCCTCCGACTGGTAACTTCAGCATTTGCTCGATGTTCCCATCATCCACTACACAAATCCCGCCTTGGTTGCGAATCACCTCATTCGCAGCTAGTACCATATCACTAACATTCTGCCCAATAACCAATAAGTTGTGGTTGTCATGCGAATACGTTGTCGCAATTGCGCCTTTTCTTATAATATCCCCACCAATTAATCCATGAGCACGATTGCCATTTTTCCCGTAACGCTCAAATGTGGCAATTAAGCCGTACTCACTTTCTTCCCAGCAAAGATTCTGCTCACTGACCAAAAACGTATCTCTTACCTCTTCCGTAAACGTAGAGCCATCTTTTACAATCATCACTCGGCATGAATAACTCGCATCTGGCTCATCGACCTTAATGGCAAAATCATCTTCTGACAGCAAATTCAGTTTCACACTTTCATAGAAAGCAGTTGAGAATTGTTTCGGCTTTTTCGCCTGTACATATTCTTCACCAACGTCATATACCTTTTTCCCGTCTTTAAACACTTTCTCTATAGTAAATTCTTCTAAGTCACTAAGTAACAGAAAGTCCGCAACCTTCCCAGGTCCGATTACCCCGCGATCTTGTAACTTCATTCTCTGTGCTGGCGTGTACGTACATGCATAAATTACTTGCTCCGGCTTCATTCCCATCGAAATCGCCTTCTGTGCAATATGATTCAGATGCCCTCGCTTTTCAAATGAATCTGCCATGACATCATCGGTAATAAAGCAAAAATGTTCTGTAACATTTTTTTCAATTAAATAATCAATGATTTCCTGAGACATTGATTTCTCTTGAATTTCAATAAACATTCCTGCAGCAATTCGTTCTTCCATCCCTTGAATTGTCTGATGCGTATGATCTGAATCAACACCCGCATACACCATTCTTTGCAAATCCAAATCAAGTAGCTTTGGAACATGGCCTTCGATTGTTAGATGAGGGTATTTTTTGCGAATATGCTCAAGGATTTGATTCGTCTTACACGCTCGATCATCTGAGATGACATCGACATAATTCATAATCTCGCCTAAACAAACGATTTCTTCTGAGTGCAAGAGTTTATCCATATCTTCAATTTCGATCGAACCACCTGTTGTCTCCAGTGTCGTTGCGGGAACCGAACTCGGAATTCCGTAAAACATATCAGCGACACAATCACGGCTTGCCGCCATCATCTCTTTCACACCTTCTAAACCGAACACATTCGCCATTTCATGAGGCTCTGGTACGATCGTCGTCACTCCGTTTTTGATTAACCCAAACGAAAATGTCTCAGGTGTGACCATCGTACTTTCGATATGAAGATGAATGTCAATTAAGCCAGGAATCATGTATTTGCCTTGACCATCAAGCACCTCACGAGCCTGAAACGTCTCTTCGCAACGTTGGCCGATGTACAAGAACTTTCCGTCTATTATGACAACATTTCCGCTCACAAATTTTCGAAAGTAACTATTAAATACTTTTACATTTACAATTAAGAGATCGATTTTCATCTAATCACTCCTTTACGATTACTCAACTAAGACTAACTTCTCTTTTGGGAACTCAAGAATGACATCTTGATCAATGCTATATGGTTTCTCAGTTTCTTCATTAACCGTAAACTGCCCGATCGGTGTTTCAACCATATATTGATAGCCTCTGCCAAGAAACGTACTCACCTTAATCGTTCCATGTAAGCTGTTTTCATCCGATCTTTCTTCTGAATGAGGCTTAATGACAATATGATCTGGTCGAATGGCACCTATTAAACTTGCGTCATACCCTGCCCCAGAATACCGTTTCACAGCAAAACGATGATTGTTAATCAACAATTGAATTGATTCGCCATGATCAATTCGTTCATCAAATGTAATAAAATTTTTGTATCCGATAAAATCAGCGACAAATTTCGTTTTTGGATGCTTGTAAATCGTCGCTGGATCATCTAGTTGCTCGATAATCCCTTTGTTCATAATCGCAACTTGGTCCGAAATAGAAAAACACTCTTCCTGATCGTGTGAAACGTAAACCGTTGTAATCCCAAGCTCCTGCTGGATTCTACGGATTTCCACACGCATATTCACTCGTAGGTTCGCATCAAGATTACTTAGTGGTTCATCAAATAATAAGAGATCTGGTTCAATAATTAACGCACGTGCAATCGCTACTCGTTGTCTTTGTCCACCTGAGAGCTCTTGTGGGAATCGTTTTTCAAAACCGACTAAATTGACGATCTCTAAAATACGTGCGACACGCTTTTCGATTTCTGCTTTTGACATTTTCCGAAGACGCAAACCGAAAGCGACGTTGTCAAACACCGACAAATGAGGGAAAAGTGCATAATTTTGAAACACAAATCCGAAATTTCGTTTGTTCACTGGTACTTTCGTATAGTCTTTTTCTTGAAACAAAAACTTGCCTGCTCCAGCCTCTAGAAATCCCGCAATGAGCCGAAGCGTCGTCGTTTTTCCGCATCCACTCGGTCCTAAAAGTGAGATCAGCTTTCCTTTTTCTATATTTAAATTGAAGTCTTGCAAAATATCTTGCTTATTATAGGCAACTGATACGTTTTGTAAGCTAAGTAATGCCATTCGTATGCCTCCGTTATCGTTTAGTAAAGTAAGATAAACCTAGTAACCGTTCTATTAAAAACATCAAAACAGCCGTTAAAATCATGAGCAGAACAGAAATCGATGCAATCGTCGGATCAAAGTAATACTGAACATACGTCAACATTTGAATTGGCAATGTACTAATTCCTGGTCCTGTCATGAAAACAGAAATATCAACGTTATTAAAGGACTCCAAAAAGGCAATTAAGACAGCTGCAATGATCCCTGTTTTAATATTCGGTAACACGACTTTGAAAAAGGTTTCCAAGCGTCCCGCCCCTAAACTTAATGCCGCTTCCTCAATGGAAAAATCAAAATTAGACAAGCTAGAAGAAACAACTCGAATGACAAATGGAAGCATAATAACGGTATGTCCGATAAACAGTCCTGCATAAATTGGCAGTTGATACGTGACAATAATGTATTTTAATAGCGTAAAACCAAGGACAATTCCTGGTATTAAAATCGGTGAAATGAAAATCGCGTTCAACACATTTTTCCCTTTAAAATCAGCACGGCTAAGTGCATACGCTGCTGGAATGCCGAGTACGAGTGCTAACAAATTGCCTGCAAGTGAAACGAGAATTGAAATTTTAAAAGTTTGAAGAAACATTTGCACTTCAAAGATATTAAGATACCATTTAAATGAAAATCCTTCTGGCGGAAACTTCAAGACGTTTCCTGGTTCAAAGGACGTAACTGAAATAATTACAAGTGGCCCTAGCAAAAAGATAAAAACGAGAAGCGTAAACAGGGCCAACCATCTATTTTTTTCCTGCATACACTTTCTACCCCTTTGGATTCAGCTTATGAGCTGCTTTATTCATTAAACTAATGACAACAAACGTGACAACGATCATAATCGTCGCAATGATCGATGCTAAATACCAATCATTTAGCGTGATTGCATTTTGATAAAGAAAGGTTGAGATGACCCGCTGTCTTCCCCCGAGTAACGCTGGTGTCGTATAGGCTGTAAAACTCCCGACAAACACGAGAATGCTTCCAATCATCAGCCCCGGTACACAAAGCGGCAAGACAACCTTTTTAAATACCGCGACCTTCGAAGCACCAAGACTCTCAGCAGCTCGCAGTAAATCTTGATCAATGTTTTCAAGCACGCCTACAAGTGTCACAATAATTAACGGCAAGAACAAATGCACCAACCCAATCGTTACCGCTGTCGGTGTATATAAAATCTCAAGCGGCTCCTGTCTTAAGCCTAGAGATAACAAGACATTGTTTAACAAACCATTTTTCCCTAAAATGACCATCCAACTAAACGAACGTACAACCGGGCTCGTTAACAGTGGAAAAATCGTTAAAAGTAGAAGAATGACTTTCTTTCTTGATTGTAGTTTTGAAATATAATACGCCACTGGGAAACCTAAAATAATACACGTAATCGTTGTGAGCAAACTAACTCGCAACGTCGTTCCAAGAATACTCATAAAATAATCATCGGTAAAAAAGGTTAGGTAGCCGGAAAATGTAAAGCTACCCTCCTGTAAAAACGTCGTCCCAATCGTTAAAGCAATCGGAACAACCATAAAGATTGTTAAAAATAAAAGTCCAGGTAGTAATAGCAAGTAAAGCGTTCTTTTTTTCATAGTTAAAACCTCTGTTCTGGTTTTTCTAAGGGTTTTGTGTTACTCGGGTCAAGTGTTTAGTGTCTGAACAAACATATCTAAAAAGGCTTTCGAATTTACATCTACGCACACGTCTACGTTACGTCTTTGTTGCATACGATCTTGAAAATCACAAACCGTTTGCCCATCACAAATTTCACTTTTCGTTTCAACATCCACATAGTATTTCTCTGTTTTAACAAATTCTTTTTGCAGCGCAACCCCTACAGCTAATGGGTCGTGAAGCGCACAAGCCCTCACGCCATTTCGTTCGAAATAGCGCTTTGAATAATCAGCAGTGCTCACCTTTACATAGTCAGCAAGCACCGGATCTGTTAGCTTGGCAATATGTTCTTCTGAAAGCAACGCTTGTCGTGTCACATCTAAGCCGACAAGTGTTAATTTAGGAATTCCCGCGTGAAGCACGACCTTTGCGGCTTCTGGATCGACATACATGTTGTATTCCGAGGTTGGCGTTACATTGCCAACCCCTTTGACAACTCCGCCCATGAAGATCACTTCCTCAACTTCACTTGCGAGCTCTGGCCACTTTTCAATCGCCAAAGCCAAATTCGTTAAAGGTCCAGTCATCACAAGTGTTACCTCATTCGGATAGGCCTTTACTTGTTCGATGAGAAAGTCTGGTCCAAACTGATCCTCAGGCTGTTTAGTAACGACCATGTCAGCAAGAGCTCCGCCGAGCCCGTCCTGACCGTGAATCCGGTGCTCAAAAAAAGCTTGTCTTTGAAGCGGTGTTGACGCGCCCTTTATAACAGGTATTTCATGCTCCACTTCAAGCATTGTTAAAATTTTGCATGTATTGGTGGTCGCTGTCTCCAAAGACACATTCCCATTTGTTGTGGTAATACCTAGAATCTCAAATTGTCGACTTTTCACAGCAAGAATAATTCCAAGTGCATCATCAATACCGGTATCAACATCAAGGATTACTTTTTTTGTCATCTTCATCACCTTTTATCAAAAATTTATTGAGCTAATTCACGATTCCAACGATCAATCCAAGCATCGTTATGTTCGTTAACAAAGCCCATATCAAGCGTATGCAAGCTTTCAATTACATCAGCACCATACGTAAGACCAGCCGCTTCCTCTTCTGTTAACTCAAGTGTTGTGTTAACAGGAGAATCGATTTTTGAAACAGTAGCAGCCTCTTGTACTTCCTTGCTTAAAATCCAGTTAATAAATTCTTCCGCTAGTTCCTTATTTTCTGTCCCTTTCACAACATTAATCGTATTAATGACCGCATATCCGCCCTCTTCAGGTGAAACAAAGACAGCTCCTGGTACAGATTCTTGTACTTGTGCAAAGAACATTTCCATAATCGGTCCAGCTGCTATTTCCCCTTGGACAAACATATTTACAAACTCAGATGTTCCACCATACTCGGTGACAATATTCGGATTTAATTCAACTAATTTTGCAAATGCTTCATCTTCGTTAAACTCTGTGTTACCAGCGACACGTGAAGCCGCATCTAAAAACATCGGTCCAGATGTTGTTGTAATGCCAGGAATCGTAATATTTCGAGATAGCTCTTCGCTCCACAAATCGGCCCACGATGAAATTTCTTGGTCTGTTTGGTCTGGGTTATAGGCTATCCCAAACTGAGCAATTGTGTAGGCAGGACCATACTCTTCTCCTGTTGGTGCTTTTGCAACATCATAAATTTCTTCTAGATTTGGAATGTTGTCGCGGTTAATCGTTTCAAATAAACCAGCTTCGATTCCTTGCTCGGCATAATAGTCAGATAAGTAAATAAGGTCGACATTTGAACTACCTTGTTCAATTCTGCTCACTCTTTCCGCATTGTTCCCTGTATCTAAGACAATTTTCACATTATGCTCTTCTTCAAACGGACCATATACTTCAGCTCGGAAGAAATCTTCAGCAAAGCCCCAAGTAGAAATTACTAGCTCAGTAGGACTACCTGATTGCGTTTCACCTGTTTCTGTTCCTTCTGTCTCAGAATTATTTTCGCCACAAGCTGCCAGAACAAGGACGGAAAATAAGAGCCATGTACTGTACATCATTTTTTTCATCATTAACCCCTCCAACATCATTATGTGTAAAAATCAAATATAAAAAAGAAAAAGATGACCTTAAAGAATGAAAAAATTCATTCGATAAGATCATCTTCTCTTTGTTAACAAAGGTAAGACGTATCCACTGTTTTAGAACGTGGTTTTCGTTTTAGATAGATCCAAAAGGAAAATCCACTAATTTAATCTTAAAGTAGTAAAACAATATTGGTAAAAGCTCTTTGAGTAGCCCCGTCGTAATCACGTAAGACCGCTTCAATTGGCAACTCCAATTCTTGTTCTAGCTTTTCTCTTAATTTTCTTTTATATAGCAATGACATGCGAAAATCGACTTCGAGCTTCAAGCTAGGGTCTTCTCCCTCCAAAGCGGCTGAGCGCGGTGAACGGCGATGTTTAGCTTGAAAGGTAATAATGTTTTGGTCGATAGACACCTTTAGCAAAGTTGTCCCAACACCAAACAATTCCTTCGAAACCTCGTTATATATATGGGCAAGAACCTTCTTATTTTGACTCGTATCAATTTGGATTATAGCAATCACCCACCGAAGAATATCAAGTTAAAACTATTATACAAAAGGTTTCATATTTAATCAATAGAATCGTTCGGTTTTTTTGTTTAATCAACTACTTTTTCAGAATAATAATGTTAGATTTTATCACAGAATACGCAAGTTACCTTGAAAATGATTGGTAATTATCGTAATTTCATTACGAAACATTCATTTTTGCCACTATTTTTTCATTATTTCTAAATTGCTTAGCAAATAAGCACCTTTCTAATTTCTCATAATGATATACACCAGATAAATGATATAAATAACCGCTAAAATCAGTCCTTCTGCTTTTCCAACCTTAAAGTGAGTTCTTGAGAAAAGTAACAGTAAAAAGGTTAAAACAATCATAATCACAACATCGATAAAAATTCTTGCATCTACGCCAAGTGGGACAATGACAGAGGATGCACCAAGGACAAATAAAATGTTGAAGATATTGCTCCCTACGATGTTTCCTAACGCAATTTCACTTTGCTTTTTCAAAGCAGCTGTTATCGAGGTAACCAATTCAGGTAATGATGTACCGACAGCGACAATCGTTAATCCGACCAATGTTTCACTCATACCAATGGAATAGGCAATTTCTGTACTGCTTTTAACGACCAAATCTCCTCCAAAAATAATGGCAGCTAAACCAGCAATCGTTAGGATGATCGGTTTCCCCCAATTTTTTGTTTGTACTGGCTTTTCTACTCTTGTAAAACTAGCCTTATGATTTCTAACCACTTCAAAAATATAATAGAGAAAAACAGCAAAAATGAGTAACAACACCAATCCTTCACTGCGTGTAATGACATTATTCGTTGCCGATTGCAACATCACATCGCTTATAAAGATCAGCAAGACGACACTTGCAAGCATTGTAAAAGGAATTTCTTTTCGAATCGTATCATTTTCAACTTTTAAGGGATTCAACATCGCTGTGATCCCAACAACAAGCGTGATATTAAATATATTACTTCCAACCACATTCCCCATGGCGACATCTGCATTTCCATTTAATGCTGCCAATATACTGACCGTTGCCTCTGGTGAACTCGTTCCGAATGCGACAATCGTTAATCCAATTAAAAGCGGAGAAATATTCAGCATTGTTGCGATGTTTGAGGAACCATCAACGAAGTAATTAGCGCCTTTTATAAGCAAAATAAATCCTAAGAGTAAAAGAATATAAACCACTCGTTACACCAACCTCTTTTTTAGGACTTTTTTTCTATACCCTCTTTTACATTTTCCAGTCCACCTAGTTTATGAAAAGCTGAGAGTTGTCATACAATTGAACTACCCGCCACTTATCGACCTTCCGGTCTGATTGAAGTGGGGGATTCCTAAGAACACCAGCGTAACCGCTAGTTATTGATTAGGCTAGCTCCGTAGTCCCTACGGTTAGAAGTCTTATTGCTTCATTTTTAAGATTTAATCCTGCGTTTATATCTCGATCATGGAATGTCTCACATTCTGGACATTCCTGTTAGAGGGTGCCTGGCACTTGTCGAGCGGCAACAGCAGCACATTCAGCCGGTGAGATTATCGGCTGAATGAGTTGAACTACACGTACAAAACCAACACTATTGGGATTGGAGGCACCAACGACACTTTGTGCCACTACCCTTGTTTTCTGAATCAACGATCACACCCGTCGTCTTTGTGCCGCCTCCATCACTGCCAATAACGTACATTCACTCATCTCTCATCTTATCTAGTCGACAAATTTCGGGAGGTACCAGGCATCCCAACTGCTGCTGCGTCTGCAATGATCGTAACGTTCGGATGATTTCGTAATACCGACGCTGGAAACTCCTCAGACACTTCTCCATCTAGCAAGCGCTGCAATGCTTCTGATTTCTGCTCTCCAGATACTAGTAGCAAGATTTGTTTGCTGCGTAATATTGTCTCAATTCCCATAGTGATCGCTTGGGTCGGAACTTCTTTTACACTACGGAAAAAACGGGCATTCGCTTTTCTTGTTGAGAAATCAAGATCAACGATATGCGTTTTCGCTGAAAAGGGCGTCCCTGGTTCATTAAAGCCAATATGTCCATTAAGACCGAGTCCTAAAATTTGCAAATCAATTCCACCAACATTTTCGATCAGCTCTTCATAATAGTGACATTCTCGCTTTAAATCACCTCCCGTACCATTTGGGACATGAGTACGACTTTTTGGAATATCAATCTTTTTAAACAAGTGATGATCCATAAAGTAGCGATAACTATTCGAATGCGTTTCGCCTAACCCTACATATTCATCTAAATTAAACGTCGTCACATGTGAAAATGTGATTGATTTACGCTCGTATTCTTTTATTAATAATTCATATAAACGCTCTGGCGTCGAACCCGTTGCAAGTCCTAGAACAGGTGATGATAAGGAACTTACCTTGTTCATTATGATACGGCATGCGTTCTCACTCATTTCTTCATGATTCTTCACTTTGACAAGGTTCATTTCCCTTCCCCCTTATACGCTACTTTTCCTTGACAGATTGTATAATGTATTGATAGATCATCATCAACCAACAACAAGTCAGCATCCTTCCCAACTGCAAGACTACCTTTGCGATCATACAGCTGTAACTGCTTAGCCGGATTGCTTGAAGCCATTTCAATGAGCTCTTGTACAGAGGCACCTGTAAACTCCCGCATATTTTTCACTGCGTCAATCATTTTTAACATACTGCCTGCTAGCGTCCCGTCTTGCAAGGTAGCCTGCTGTTCATCAACCGTAACTATTTGCCCACCTAAATCATAATCCCCTGGTGCTAACCCTTTTGCCCGTACCGAATCCGTAATTAAGCTCAGCCGACTTGGTCCAATACTTTTATAAAGTATCTTCACCATTTCAGGCGATACGTGAATTCCGTCTACGATTAATTCACTTTGCAGTTCCTCTAATAAAAAGGCAGCCCCTACCACACCAACATCTCGGTGATGTAACCCACTCATGGCATTGCATAGATGAGTAAGTTGGTTAACTCCAAGCTTTACAACTTCCTTCATTATGTCTATTCCTGCTCCGGTATGCCCGGCTGATACATTTATCCCTTGAGCAGCTAAATAAGTGAGAAATGTGCGATCCTCATCCTTTTCTGGGGCAAAAGTAATCGTTTTGATCTTGTTTCCTGATAGCTTTTGCCATTTTTTAAATAACTCAATTGAAGGTGGAATGACATACTCGACTGGCTGAGCACCTGCTTTTGTTTTTTCAATAAAAGGTCCTTCTAAATGAACACCTAGTATTTCTGACGTCTTAGGTTTATTTTTATAACGAGCGATGTTTTCTAGTGCTTTATCTATATTTTCTTGTGATTGTGTAATCGTGGTTGCCAAAAAACTCGTCGTACCTTCCGCCGGCAAAATTTGTGCAAGCTTTTCCAAAGCTTCTGGAGTCGCATCCATCATATCAGCCCCGTTTGCCCCGTGGATGTGACCATCAATAAATCCAGGAATGGCGTTTAGTTCTTCGCCATCAATCGTTTCACCAGCATGAGTGATCGATTCAAGTTCGCTTTCTACCCCCATTTTTATAATCTTTGAACATTGAAGTAGCAAGTAGCCTTTTTCAACCACTCCCGCCTCTTGATACAAGCGCACATTTTTTATAAGCAAGGTTTCGTCCTTCAAGTGACTCACTCCTATCTATCGTCTCTCTTTAGTTAATGTATCATAATGATATATAGTTGTCTATACATTTAGACATTGTGTATACTTCTTGCTTGTCCTTTGATAAACTATAAGAAACGGCAGTAAAAACCGTGGTTCCCCTGTAGATACCAGCTAAAGGCAATGTACGGAGTCCTTGCAGCCCCCAAACCATCCTATAAAAGAACATATAATGAAAGAGTGATTTAATGTTAGATAAAAATTCTCCCTTACCAATTTATTATCAACTTGAAGCAGAGATTAGAGAGCAGATTATGTCTGGACAACTGCAGCCTGGTGACATGCTCCCGTCTGAGCGCGAGTATTCCGAAAAGTATTCGATAAGCAGAATGACCATTCGACAAGCGATTATGAATTTAGCTTCAGAAGGGTTAATCACCCGTCAAAAAGGGCGTGGAACATTTGTAGCTGAGAAAAAACTCGAGCAACCTCTAAAAGGAATTACAAGCTTTAGTGAAGAAATGAAAGCACAAAATTTACAGCCAACGACGCAAATCATTAGTTTTCAGCTTATCCAGGCTGAAGCGTATATTGCTCAAAAGTTACAAATACATGCAAACGATCCAATTTATAAAATCCAACGCATTCGTTTAGCTGATCAAGAGCCAATTGCATTTGAAACGACGTATACACCGAAAAAAGTCGTCGGTCAGATGACAGAAAAAGATCTTTCCTCTTCTTTTTATGACTATATTGAAAAAGAGCTACAGCTGACAATTTCTCATGGTGAGCAAGAAATTGAATCAACGTTAGCGAATGCAGATGAAATTGTCCACTTACATCTTTCAAAAGGAGATCCTGTTCTTTTCGTACGTAGAGTGACGTACTCAACAAGCGGACAACCGTTTGAATATTCTAGAACGTCTTATCGGGCCGATAAGTATCGGTATAAGATTCAGATGCCAAGATAAAGACGACAAAAAATCCAAGAGTCAACTGATTCTTGGATTTTGATTGATTACAGGTTCTTCTATTTCGTCACTTTTAAACAAAACCGATCCTCTGGTTCTTCTGCAACAAAATCCGACAAACTTCGAGCGGTACCAGGCCCCACTGACACATAATCTCTCAGAACATATTCACAAAATTCACTCTCTTTTTCTATGCACGATCACAATAGCTTTATAGACTACTTCGTTATACCATTAAGTTAATAAATCTGTTCAGTACAAGAGGTTGTCAGTTCGGCTGAATTTCAGAAGGTCATGCAGCGTGTGAAGCCTTCGCACCCGCACGAATCGACAAACAAAAAATAAGGAGTGGATTGACATGGCTGATATTGCATTAAAGAACATTTACAAAATTTATGATAAGGACGTTACAGCTGTTACAGACTTTAACCTAGATATCGAAGACAAAGAATTTATTGTGTTTGTTGGTCCTTCTGGTTGCGGGAAGTCGACAACGTTACGAATGATCGCAGGTTTAGAGGATATTTCTGCAGGAGAACTTCACATTGACAGTGCGATTGTGAATGATGTCGCGCCGAAAGATCGAGATATCGCGATGGTTTTTCAAAACTATGCTCTTTATCCGCATATGAGCGTCTACGATAATATGGCGTTTGGACTAAAACTGCGGAAATTCAAGAAAGAAGAAATCCAAAGACGTGTACAAGAAGCAGCAAAAATTCTAGGATTAACTGATATGCTAGACCGTAAGCCAAAAGCCATGTCTGGTGGACAACGTCAACGTGTCGCCCTCGGTCGTGCCATCGTACGTGATCCAAAAGTATTTTTGATGGACGAGCCCTTATCCAATTTAGACGCGAAGCTACGTGTTCAAATGCGTGCTGAAATTACGAAACTACACCAACGCCTTCAAACAACCACGATTTATGTTACCCATGATCAAACGGAAGCCATGACAATGGCAAGTCGTATTGTCGTTATGAAAGACGGTTTCATCCAGCAAGTCGGCAGTCCGAAATCGATTTATGATGCTCCTGAAAATGTATTTGTGGGCGGCTTTATCGGTTCTCCTGCGATGAACTTCCTCCAAGGCAAATTAAAAGATGGCTATTTCCTCATTCATGATTTTAAAGTGAAAGTTCCTACCGCCAAACTCAATGTAATTAAACAATACAACAACAAAGACCTTATTTTAGGGATTCGTCCAGAGGACATCCATGATGACCCTGCACTCTTTTCTTCTGATGGCTATTCCAATCTTCAAGCAAAAATTGAAGTTTCTGAACTAATGGGCGCAGAGTCTTACCTTTATTCAAAGGTCGGCGATCAAGATTTCATTGCACGTGTTGATTCACGAACCGACCTATCCGCTGGAACTTCATTAGAACTTGCCTTCAATATGAACAAAGTTCACTTCTTTGACCCTAAATCCGAACTCAGAATACGGTAACCAACGTGCTAGGCACGCCCCGATTTCGACAATCTTCGGGCAGTGCCTGGCACGCGCTGCGTTCCTAGGCTATAATTAAGATTGAAATAGCTTAATTATTGGAGTGAACATTCTTTTGAAACCAAAAAAAGCATTGCCTATTTTATTTTTAGTTATGTTCCTCGTTATGGTAGGGTTTGGAATTATTATTCCTGTTATCCCCTTCTATGCTGAGGAGATGGGGGCCTCGCCAACTCAGTTAGGTTTATTAATGGCTGTTTATTCCTTCATGCAGCTTCTTTTCGCTCCGATGTGGGGGCGAATTTCCGATCGAATTGGTCGTAAGCCAGTCATGATGATTGGCATTCTCGGACTTGCTCTTTCTTTTTTCTTAATGGCGATTTCCACGCAGCTCTGGATGCTGTTTGCTGCTAGAATCATTGGTGGATTTCTTTCTTCTGCGAACATGCCTACTGTTATGGCGTATGTAGCTGATATTACAACAGAGGAAGATCGTGGAAAGGGAATGGGGATCGTTGGTGCTGCAATCGGTTTAGGCTTTATTTTCGGCCCTGCCATTGGCGGTGTTTTTTCACAGTCTAGCATCAACACGCCATTTTATATTGCTGCGGTTTCCTCGTTGCTCACATTTTTCTTAGTAATGGTTAGCCTTAAGGAATCATTAACAGCAGAAAATCGGAAAAAGCAGTCGAAGAAAAAGAGGTCACTTCGTCAAACATTAAAGGGCCCAAATTCAATTTTGTTTAGTCTCCAGCTCTTTGTCTCGTTATCTTTAGCTGGCTTAGAAGCAACCTTTGCCTACTTTGCTGCAGAAAAAGCTGGGCTAGGCGCCTTACAGCTTGGGTATATTTTTATGATTATGGGATTTGCCGGAGCACTTGTACAAGGTGGGTTGGTTGGTAGAATGACTAAGAAGTTCGGTGAAGGCTCTGTTATTCAAGTGGGAATTATTATTTCTGCGATTGGCTTCGGACTTATTTTATTCATTGATAGCTTTCTCACGGCCGCCATCTTCCTAACAGTTTTTGGGATCGGAAACGGATTGATCCGTCCAAGCGTTTCCTCGCTTGTGACGAAAACATCAACAACCGGACATGGGAGTATGACGGGGCTCTTATCTTCATTTGACTCACTTGGAAGAATTATTGGCCCTCCATTAGGCGGTTGGCTGTTTTCTCTTTCGTTTGGATTGCCTTATCTATCAGGAATCATCCTATCTATTATTGCACTTGTTTTTTACCGAGTCTATCTCGCGCAAACAAGGAAACTTCACGTACGTTCATCATAAGAAAGAGGGAGTGCAGTCAATTAGACGACTCCCTCTTTCTTTTTAATTAAATTCGACTCATTCCCCGTTATGAGGGCTTTTAGATGCCTTGCTTTCCGATTGCCATCTTCTACTAAGTATCTCCTTTTATAATAGCTCCTCCTTCCGATTTTCACCTATCGACAAACTTCGGGCTGTGCCAGGCACACAGTTGTCTATACCGTTGTTCTTTTTACAGAATACGCTTTAGTAGAAGGAGGTAAATAGAATGTTCAAACTTTATTTAGATCCAGGTCACGGTGGGGCTGATTCAGGCGCAACGGCGAATGGATTACAGGAAAAGAATATTACATTAGATATCGCACTCCGTATTCGTGATTTGCTTGAGAAAGACTATGAGGATGTTAATATTCGCATGAGCCGAACAACCGATACGACTAGAAGTTTAAGTCAGCGGACAAATGATGCCAATTCATGGGGAGCTGATTACTTTTTATCGATTCACGTCAATGCCTTTAATGGATCAGCACAAGGATATGAAGATTATATTCATACGAGTCTAACAGATTCATCTCTTACTGCCCAATACAGAAATATAATGCACGATGAGATTACGAAAGTAAATAACTTGTCAAACCGTGGCAAAAAGAAAGCGAACTTCCACGTATTACGCGAAACCGCCATGTCCGCACTCTTAACGGAGAATGGGTTTATTGATAACACTAGCGATGCGGAAAAATTAAGAAGTTCAAGCTGGCGCCAAGCAGTTGCCCAAGGCCACGTGAACGGATTAGCAGGAGCGTTCAACCTTACTAGAAAACAAACGACCACTCCAAACGACCTTTATCGAGTCATTGTTGATGGTACGCAAGAGGGAGCTTATCGCGATGAACAAAATATTTTGAATGCGGTTTCACGAAACCTTCAAACAGCCGAGCGAATTGTCATTGAAAAAGTGTAATTATGCAAACCGAGTGTGCTTTCAATTGAGGTACACTCGGTTTTTGATGTTCTACGCCGACTCCCACTAACGCTTTTCTACCATTAACAGAATGAGCGTTGCTGCCGGACCTAGCACAAGAGATAACAGGAACCAATTAATTCCGGTTCGATTTTTCCCTTGCGCAAGCCCCGCTTTAATTAAGGCTAGTGTTCCCCAACCGACAATATAAGAATCCATTTCATTCAACCCTTTCAACACATGTATTTCCTTTTACGTATGTCGTGTCGCTTCGTTTCCTTCTTATTTATCTCATTGCTAAATTTGTCGTAGAAAACTCTAGTACACAAGACACATTTCGTCTTACTTCCCTAGTAATACTTGTTATAGTTTCATTAGGGATAATAGAGTAGATTTGGAAAAAGTTAGGGCTCATACATATATATATCATTTGTACCTCTCTTACTCTTATGAAAAGGTGGTTTTTCTCGTAGTGAAAATAATTCTTTATTACGCAACGATTGCTGTTAGTATCTTATTCTTTGTATTTGGTTATTTGCATTATCAGGAAAAACTAAACTCTATCGCAGCAGAGGCGAATGAACAAGCAAATGCTTTAGGTGTCAGCTTAGAAGAGACAACAGCGGAAGACGAAGTGATACGAAAGCTAGACGGAACGATTAAAGAACTAGCAGCCAGGAAAGAAAAGGGAGATGAAATTCGTGTCACCGTTTTTGGGTCAACCGCTTTAACGAGTGTCGATGAAGCTGATTCGTTTCCTCATTTACTAGTTTCTGAAATCCAACTTTCTTTACCGGATCATGAACTAACGTTAACCGTTATTGATGTTGACCAAGCTACATCAGCTGAAGTACTTGAAAATGACTACCTTGATCCAGTCATCGATAGTCAACCAGACCTTCTCTTAACTGAACTATTACTAGGAAACGATTATGAAACAATTGCATTTGAGGACTCACTAGAAAACTTTGAAGAAATTCTCGACCAATCAAAAGAAGCTCTTCCTGACACAAAGATTGTGACCTTCCCGACAAATCCAATTCCTAATGCTGAAGATTATTATATCTACAGCAACGAACTAAAGGATATCATTCGAGATAAAGGGTATGAATACGCAAACCATTGGAGAGCATGGCCAAAAGAAAATGACGAACTTAGTCAATATGTCAAAGATCATTTGCCTACAAAAGAAGGACATGTGATCTGGGCTGACTATATGGCAACTTATTTGCTGCAATAATAACTTCCCCTACTTCTCCCCTTGGAGTTTGGAGGGGGGTTTTCTATTTTTTTATAGCTTTCACGCTTTATTTGTTATTTAAGAAAACACTTAATATAAAAATAATTGCTTTCACTTACCTTTAAAATGTAAACCCATTTATCATTTAGGAGTTCTACTATCGATACGAACTATTCATAGGTTTCACAATTATCCCAATGCCTCTTTCTCGTAAAATCGCAGAAGGAGGTATTTCTTCGACAAATTTCGATAGGTACCTGGCATCTAGTCATTTTTACTCAATTACTAGATTTGACTTGGATTTTCCCTTTTTTACGGTTACATTATAAAAAAGGAGGTTTTTTCCATGACAAACAAAGCTATCATTTTCCTTCCTTTTTGTTTACTATTCTTGGTGATGTTACCAACGACGTCACAAGCTAACGAGAATCTTTTACAAAAGGAAGACCGCGGCGAACACGTCGTACAATTACAAAAGCAGTTAATTGCGTTAGGATACTTACATACGAATGCTACGGGATACTATGGACCATTAACAGAGGAAGCTGTGCGAAATCTGCAGCAAGAATTCAACCTATTAAATGACGGGGTGGCTGGACCTCAAACGTTAAGTCGTCTCAAGGAAATTGAAAAAATTGCTCGAATTGTACACGGCGAAGCACGTGGTGAACCGTATGAAGGCCAAGTCGCTGTTGCGGCCGTCGTCAAAAATCGGGTCCATTCATCGGAATTCCCTTCAACTGTTGATGGCGTCATTTATCAACGAAATGCCTTTACGGCTGTTCATGACGGTCAATATGACTTAGTACCAACTCAGGCATCGTATCAAGCTGTTAGAGACGCATGGCGTGGATGGGACCCATCTAAAGGTGCTACATACTATTACAACCCTACGATCGCAACATCTGAATGGATCTTTACAAGAACACCGAAGTTTACAATCGGCAGTCATCTATTTGCAGATTAATAAAATTTTACAAAAAGAGCCCCATATCCTTCTATAGGCTATGGGGCTTTTGAGGCATCTTTTCTCTTTTTTATCACTTTTCT
This sequence comes from Halalkalibacter kiskunsagensis, assembly GCF_037027555.1. Taxonomy (NCBI): domain Bacteria; kingdom Bacillati; phylum Bacillota; class Bacilli; order Caryophanales; family Bacillaceae; genus Halalkalibacter; species Halalkalibacter kiskunsagensis. The sequence continues at coordinate 25,329 of NZ_JAXBLX010000023.1, forward strand.
TTCGACAAACTTCGAGCGGTGCCAGGCACCCTATTCATACCTCAACGCATCCACCGGTTGTAGCTTCGATGCTTTCAACGAAGGAAGCAGTCCGAATACGATTCCAACAAACATGGAGAATATAAGTGAACCAATGATCGCTGGGACTGAGATGAGAAACGGCATGCCCGTTATCATCGAAATGAGCTTGGCAATTCCAATTCCCCCTCCAATTCCTAGGGCGCCACCTAAACTAGTTAACACGATCGCCTCTGTTAAGAATTGAAACAGAATGATGTAGCGCTTCGCTCCTAGCGCCTTTTTGATCCCAATCTCGCGTGTGCGTTCTGTCACCGATACGAGCATAATATTCATAACACCAATTCCCCCAACTAATAAGGAAATACTCGCAATTCCACCTAAGAGTAGCGCAAACGTCCGGTTATAAGCGGCCATTTCTTCTGCAATCTGCTGCATATCCATCACAGAATACATCGCTGTTTGCATATCAACAGGGGAAAGCTCGGCATTTAGCATATCAGCAGCCATCATGCCCGCCTCTTGAATATGCTCGGAAGACACAGCTTGAACAGCAATTTGCGTTGGCGCCTCAAACCCTTCTAAAAGCGGCCAAACCCCTCTTGGTAAATACATTTTTGGTTGGGTCCACTCGCCATAATAAAAGACATCCTCTTCTCCTTTATCGGTAAACACACCGACGACACGAAAAGGAATACCTGACATGTCAATCAGTTGTCCCACCGCCTCACCTTCTGGGAACAACTCATTCCTTGCATCTTCATTGATCATTACAACTTGAGTAGTACCCGTTAACTCATTAGGCAATAACTGCCTTCCCTCTACAAGTGTCATTGGAAAAAGCTCAAAATAGCCTTCATCCACCCCGTATAGTTGCGGGTAAGCTGAGTTTGTCTGATGAAATGCCATCACATTCCACGATTCATGATAAAGAGAAACTCCTGCCACATTCGGCTGATTGCGAATCATCTCGACGGTTTCCTCTTTCACAGGAGGAGCTGAGAGGTAAGACGTCGTATTGTAATACCCTTCTCCCATCATACTCATATCCTCATAGACAACGTTAATGGTATTATTGCCCATCCCGACTAAATTGCTTTTTAACGTTTCACTCTGTCCTTCAATGATCGAGACGATCGCAATGATAGCAGCAATCCCGATAATCACCCCTAACATCGTTAAAATGGAACGAAGTTTATGAGAAAGAATCGCTTGAAGGGAAATTCGAATGTTCTCAAGCATTGAGGCTCTCACCTCTTTCTTCGAGCAACAATTCCCCGTCTCGAATATAAACAATGCGATCAGCTTTATCCGCTACTTCTCGATCATGCGTTATCATAATCACGGTTACGCCTTCTTTGTTTAAGTCCGCAAAAAGCTTTAAAATTTGCTCGCCCGATTTCGTATCAAGCGCTCCTGTTGGCTCATCCGCTAAAATAAATTTTGGATTGTTTACAAGCGCGCGAGCAATCGCCACCCTTTGCTTTTGTCCACCAGAAAGTCTAGTCGGAAGAAACGAAACTCGATCAGCTAAGCCGACTTTTTCTAGTGATTCAAATGCTAATTTCTTTCTTTCTTTTTTCTTCACTTTGCTATAAATCAATGGAAGCTCCACGTTTTGCAAAGCCGTTAAACGTGGCAAGAGATGAAACGTTTGGAAGACGAAACCAATTTGCTTATTACGTATGTCAGCTAGTACACCTTCTTTTCCGGCAAGCATGTCCATTGCCTCAAGACTGTAGGAGCCTGACGTCGGTTTATCCAAACAACCAAGAATGTTCATAAGAGTTGATTTCCCCGAACCAGAAGGCCCCATAATCGCTAAAAATTCGCCTGCTTCAACCGAAAGATGAATATTTTTTAAAATCGGAATCTCTTCTTTTCCTAGTTTGTATGACTTATAGATTTTACTCAAACGAATCATAAATCATAACCTCTTTTCCTTCCGTTACTGAAGGATCAGGATACACAAGATAATTTTCAAGCGTCACACCACTCACAATTTCAATGGCAAATTCCTCATCAAATTGATGTCCAACTTCCACGTACTGCTTCCTAGCTGTCTGATTCTCATCTACGACCCATACATAAGGCTCGTCCTCATCCCAAACAACAAAATCCTGCATGACCTTCACTACAGAAGATACAGATTCCTCTTCTGAAATAGGCTCAAGATTAACATGAAACCCAATTTCTAACCCGCTATGGTCTTCAATAAGGACAGTAAATGGATAGTTTGATGACTGCGGGTTTGTTTCCAAATACATATCCATCATTTGACTGTCTTCGTTCGCTCCAACCGGGAGTCGACCAATCTCGGTAATGGTTCCTTGCCATTCTTCGTCTCCTCCAGCTTTCTTCGTAATTTTCATTTTCGTATCAACTTCTAATGTATCGATCAGGAACTCGTTCACTTGGCTTTTTATGAGGTAAGAGCCAGTTGACACAATTTGAATAAATGCGCCTTGTGCCTGTTCCATTTGTGCCCCATCCGCAATATCTTGATTGATCGACTGAACAATCCCCGCACTTTTGCTGAGCACCGTGGTTGATTCTTGCTCATCAGTTAGACTTTTGATTTGCTTTTGTTGCTGTCCTGCTTCTAAATTCATCATACGCAGATCAAATTTCACTTGTTCCAAATCCTCTTGCAGCAGCTCTTTCTCTTCTTTCTCTGCTTCTTTTATTGCTTTTTCCATCTTCGTCTGTCTTTTCTGCGCTTGATTAATTTGTAAATAGGACATCTCAAGTTGCATTTTTAATTGCTCAAGCTCCAAATTTGAATCCTCTAATGGCTCATACTCAAATAATGGAGTCCCTTCTTCAACTGTGTCCCCCTCTTTCACAAACACCTCTTTTACAGTCCCTTTATCAGGCTCCACGTAAATCTTTTCATGTTTCTCAGGTTCAATTTTCCCCGAGAAAGCATAAGGAGAAAAATCATCCAAATACATCATATCAGATACCTTTTGAACCCATGGCTCTTCCAACATCGCCCCAACTTGCTGACTTTGATTCATAAAATAATACGCCGCTCCCCCCCCTAGTAAAACGATCGCAACGATACACAAACTAACAATTAGAGCTATTTTCTTTTTCATCCATTTACGGCCCCTCACTATACAAACTTTTCTAAAATATAGAAATATTATCTAATTTATTCCAATTTATTTCAAGGGTTATTTTACAATTTTTTAGGAAGTTCGACATTATTTCTGGCGGTGCCAGGCACTTGTCGAGTGGAATCGAGACAATATTTCGCATACTCGCTTTTACGTTCTTCTTTTGTTCGAGTGAAATAGGTTAATAGATGGTGGGTATTCAAGTATTTTGACGGCGTAGCATAAGGGGTAGATAGAAAGGAAAAGCTGCTCCAATCATAGGAAGCAGGATGATCAACGATTTGGGCTTTTACTGGGTTTAAGTGGATTTAACGACTCACATCAAGCATCGCAGCCTCGTCATAGACCACATCAGCGAAATACCTCTTTTCAATAACATGTCCAGTCAAGCCATACTTAGTATTGAAATAATGGGCATAGCACTTTTTAATGAGGAGCATCACTTTCGGAATGGTTTCTTCCTTTGATAGTAACTGAAGATGGAAGTGGTTTGTCAAGGCAGTAAGAGACTAACTGATACGGAATTTTCTCATAAACTTTTTCAAGAATTTGCAAAAAAACAACGGATCACGTCTGTTTCCGCGACTTGTAATGTGGTAAAAGGCATCAGGGATCCAAACTCTTTTTTTCTGGGCATTTATTTCGCTCCTAACCTAGTAATGATACCAACAGTGATTCAATCAGCTGGTATCAATATTATCACTTTCCTTATAGCAGATAGGTCAATTAAGAAAACAAAGTATGAATTTAAATCTTAATTTACAACAAGAACGAAGCTTCGTAAATATAAAGTAAGATTATTCTGTTAATTATCGACATTTACTTTACACCAACAAATAACAACAAACTTCGGGAGGTAACAGACACTTCCCGAAGTCAAATACCCCGTTCCCTTATGTTTGTGCTTCTTATTTCACCCGCAATATGTTCCTCCTAGATTTATAGATTGAATAGAAGTCACTATCCATTCAACTCCTATTCAATCATTTTGTTTAAACTTCTACCTATTTCCCCACGCCTTTGTTGATTTTTTCCTTTCCATTATTGTCTTTTTCTTCCTCACTCTCCATCTTGATGACCACTGTTGTCAATGGATCGATCGTGATGCTGCGCCCCGTCAGTTTAAAGCCTGACCTTTTTGATACTTCCTCGATTCCCGCTTCATCACTGTCTACTAAAACGGTGCCCTTCATTAGGTTTTTCCCTATTGTTACTGTTCTTTCTTCATTATCTGCATTGACAAATACATAATAAGCCGTACCATCTGTTGCTTCATTTCGATAGCCTATTACTAAATCTTGTTCCTCTATTTCTGGAGCATCTAGTAACGTTACATTGGAATCTACCAATTCTTTTGTTCCGAGTCTAAAAGCATCTGTTGATCTTCTTAAAGCAATCAAACCTGTTGTATATTCCCTTGTCAGATTGTTGATAGGGTACAACTCTGCATTCGTAGCCTGATCCCAAGTAAACATATTAATCACATCAGACGAGTCATACGAATCATGAATAAAGTATGGATACGTAAATGGATTGCCATCTTCATCTTCCATATAAGTAGATTTATATGGAGGCTCTGACGTTTCCGCTCTGAACTGCTTCGTACGTCCAAACTCTTGACCTGCGTGAATAAAGGCTTTTCCTTGAGCGGTTAAAAGCATTGTATTTCCAAGTCTGATTCGTTGGTGAATTTCCTCTTGATGTAATTCTGGATCTTTCTTAATCGATTGAGCGATGACATCATGAAGCGTTAAATTATCATGGGCTGCTATATATGAAACCACATCGCCAGGATCATCTGCCTTAAAATTATAAGGTTGAGCTTTAATATTATCAAATATTTGTTGGATATTTCTTTCTCCACCCGTAATGAATCTTGGTTCTCCCTCACTGCCAAAGCCAGACTTCCATTCGTTTCGAAATTCATCAGAGAATACCCCGACACTTTCTGTATGCTGCATCCAGTCTTGGTCTGCTGGCATAACATCGCCGCCGCTTTCATCCCCTACAAACGTTCTCCAGCCTTCTCCGATCATCACGATATTCGGATTTAGTTCTTTTGCTTTATCATAGGCAATTTGAATACTATCTGCATCATGATCTCCCATCATATCAAAGCGGAATCCATCAACCTTAAACTCCTCAACCCAGTACGTAATCGAATCAACAAGAATTCTTCTTGCCATTTCATGAGTTGTGCCTAAACGTCCACCACCAAAGCTTGTTCTAGGTGTTCCATCAGCATCCATAAAGTGATAATAGTTAGGGACAAGATCTTCAAAGATCTCTACTCTTGCTGTGTGATTGTAAACGACATCAAGCACAACCCCCATGCCGCGGCTATGAATTTCATCGATTAACATCTTTAATTCTTCTATTCTGAGCTCTGGATCATCTGGGTTTTCTGAATACACCCCGGTTGGTGAAAAATAACTATGCGGATCATAGCCCCAATTATAATTCGTACCAGTTGAAGCATACTCTAACAATCTTTCCGCACTTTCTGACTCATTTACATTGAAGTAATTCATAACGGGTAACAGTTGAATGTGCGTCACCCCTAAATCTTCAATGTAATCTAATTTCTCTGCAAAAGCTGCAAACGTTCCGAACTGTGCAGTGAGTTCATCATCAATGCTTGGATCAGATGTAAAATCTCTTACATGAACCTCGTAAATGATCGCATCTTCTCTCTTTTCAAATCCTTCTATTTCCGCAAAATTTAATTCAGGTCCAAGCGTTGAAGGATCAACAATCGCAGCTTTCCCAATGGAATATTTTCCTGCATGATCCCACGTAGCCATAGACTTAGCATATGGATCTAGCGTTAACTTTTCTTCTCCGCCGTGATCAATTTTATAATGATAGTAATAACCTTGTAGATCTTTTAAACTAGTATTTTCTTTATTAAGTGTTACGTGCCATACACCACGATCTCCTTTTGTCATTTCTATATCCTCTTTTACAACCAAATCCTGATCGTCCTTGTCGTATAAGATCACAGATACATCATCAGCCAGAGGAGACCACAACTTCAACGTCGCTGTACCATCACTATGTAATTCTGCACCTAAGTCACCATCATAAGCGTACATTTCATCTACTAGCTGCCACCCAATAATAGCGGTGAGCGATTGCTCTTTGTACTTTACGGTAAAAGGAGCCTGAGATACGTCAAAATTACCGTGAAGTTCAATCGTCTTATCATCTTCAATTGTCACATTTGTCAATTCCACTTCGTTTTCATCTTTATCAAATATCATCATTTCCTCGGCTATGCCCTCTTCTGTTAAACCCATTGTATAAGAAAAATTCAGTTGAATTTTCGTGTCTGATAACACGTTAGCTGACAACATTTTTATCGGTACTTCCCCGTCCGAAGAAGTATAAACCACGTCATCGCCTTCTTTAATCCATACTTCATTCTTGTCTAGAGAGCTAATCTCAACGAACTTGTCGTTTCCATCTTTCTCTCCAGTCGTCGTATTTAACACAAGAAATCCTACTTTCTCGGCATTCTCTTGTAACTCAATATCAAGATAAGCACCATAACTCGTCATTTGATCTTCCTTAAATTGTATCGCTCCTGAAGGCCAATTATTAGTAGGGCTAGCGACATCTTCCCATAACCAAAGACCAAGCTCAGTAAAATGCTGATCCTCTCTTTCATAGTGGATTCTTAACGTATTTTCAGGGATATCTAAAGACTCTGCTTGATTCGCTACTACTTGTTCTGCTGCCCCTGAATCGGTAAACGAAAAATATCCCAACGAAGAGATCATTAGTAATAACATGATGATAATCAACGATTTTTTCATTTTCTCTACTCCTTTTTCAAATAAGATTTCAAATTTAAAAGGTTGTTCCCCTTTGTTAGCTTAGCTCTTTGTCCTTTCCCTAATTAGTTTTTAAAGCACATAAATAGGTTCGTAATTGAACTAAGTTACTTTCCTGCTGTTATCGTCTAGTTGATTGTTTACAAGCAATCCGCAATAAAAACTCTCACCTCCTTTAAAAACTCAAAGAGTTAAAGTTAACAGAAATTTGTCGTTAAACGAAAAGGGTTTCGTAACTTTTATTAAATAATATCTTACCTATAAAAAGCTGTTTTTTTATAATGTAATCTTCGAAGTAATAGCTTTAGGCTGTGCTGTTATTGTTTTTCACGATTTATACCGATTAGCACCAATGCGAATAATGCGGAAGTAACCCTCACCTAAAGTAACCGCTTTCTAAAATAAAACAAAGGATAATTCAATTAATAATATAAAGCCTCTCCATTTTTTACGAAAAGCTTTTCGTAAAACCGAGAAAAGAATACACCTATCAAATAGTTAGGTGCTTATTATTTTCTTAACGGTTTTTCTTTCAATGATTTCATGAGCCATAATGGCACTTGCTATTGTGTCCTGATTATTAATCATTTCGATTAACTTTGTAATTGCGACCTTCCCCATCTCTCGTAACGGCTGTGCTACGGTTGTTAATGGAGGAATCGCCATTTCAGCAATGTTGGTGTTATCATAGCCAATTACGGAAAAATCGTCAGGAACCTTTAAGTTGTGTTCAGATGCGACTGAGATCGCCCCCATCGCCATATCATCACTAGCAACAAAGATGGCTGTAAACTCATCTCGGAATGGTAATAATTGTTCCATACTTGTTCTGCCGGATTGAAAACCGAAATCTCCATACACAATGATGTTTTCATTCACTGACAAACCATGGTCTCCTAACGCTTTTATAAAACCTTCATACCTTGGCAATCCAGCAAGTTCATCATCTTGTGATCCACTTATCATTGCTATTTTCGTGTGTCCATTTTGAATGAGGTAACTTGCTGCATGGTATGCTGCTTGTTTATCATCGACTTTTACATAGGGGACTGAATAGCGATAGGACATCGATGATAATAGTATAACGGGTATGTCTAACGCTTTAATTTCTTTATAGTATTCTTCTTTTAGGGGAGAACTCGTAAGAATGATGCCATCTACTTTCTTTTCCCCTAACACACTCAAGTACTCAAGCGTACGGTTCCCCAATGGCCCTGTATTACAAACAATCGTACTAAAATGATTTTCATGGGCACTTTCTTCGATTCCATTTAACAGTTTCGAAGAAAAAGAGCTGATTATATTTGGAAGAAGAACACCAATCGTATGGGTCTTTTTATGAATTAACCCTCTTGCCAGTCCATTTGGATGAAAACCCATTTCTTTGATCACTTTTTCTACTTTTTCTTTTGTTGCCTCTGAATAGCCAGGTTGGTTATTTATGATTCTTGAGACAGTGGAAATAGAGACATTCGCTTGTAATGCAACATCTTTAATTGTTGTTTTCATTTCATCACCTTTTAGGAAAACGTTTTCGCAACGTTAGTAATTATTACTGTAACACCTTATTTTTTAAACTGCAAGAATTTTTAGAACTACTTTTATTGTGCAAACACTTGAACAAACAATACGGGAATTGGATTGGGATTAGAACACTATCTATATGTATGAAATTAAAAATCTATGAATGTATGTTATGTAAGAAAAAAAGAAGCTAGTACGTACCTTAAGCACTAGTTCCTTTTGACCATTTAAAATAGAGCAGTGATAGTATTACTATATAAAGCTTTATCTAAGGAGTTACAGAAACTGTAGAATTTACAATAGTAGGTTTCCTTACAATCCTTTCTAGAGACTCCCCCTGAATATAAATTAGGAAAGGAAGCACCTGCCACAGGTACTTCCTTTCCTATTAATTACCCTTTCACCGCACCTGATGTCAGTCCACTGACAATGTGCTTTTGCCCAATGATGAAGACGATTAACACAGGAATGGAAGTAAGCACAATATTGGTACTTACAAGATTCCACTGTGCACTGAATTGACCAAAGAAATTGTAAACAGCAAGAGTGACTGGCCATTTATCAACTGAATTTAAGAAATACAATGGTGCTGTAAACTCATTCCAAACATTCATGAAATTTAACACAAAGATGGTTACTAGTACAGGCTTCAATAACGGCATTTGAATTAATCATCAAAGGACAACGTTTTATGCTTTTATCTGAAATCATCATGAATTTTCCAGTCGAAACGAAAACAACAACGTTTCCGTCAGCTAATTCTGAGAAAATGAACAGACTAAAAAAAGTTCTCGAATACATTGATCAACATTTTCGTGAGAAGCTAACGATTAAAGAACTTGGGCTGATTATACAATTGAGTGAAGGCCACTTGAGTCGTTTTTTCAAATCCCTTGTACAAATGACTCCGATTGACTATATCAATACGATTCGAATCAATAAAGCGGCAAAGTTATTGAAGGAAACTGATCATACGATTCTTGAAATTTCACTAGAAGTTGGCTTTGATAACACTAGTTACTTCATTCGAACATTTAAACGACAAAAAAATGTACGCCGTCTGAATTTCGAAAGAACGTCCTTTCATAATCTGTACTAACGTTCATAAGTCATTTTTTTCTGAATAAATACAAAATTTACTTTTTATGCCTTGTTCTGCTTTTCATTTCATAGCACAATAGAAAGAGAAAACATTCTACTGGAGGATACTTATGACAAACATACTGTTCGATCTACATACCCACCACGATCGGTGCGGGCATGCCGTAGGAAAAATTGAAGACTATATTCAGTCAGCGGTGGAAAAAGGGCTTCATTACATTGCAATATCCGATCACTCGCCGTTTTTTTTCAGTGACGAAGATCAATTGCATCCCCGCATTGCCATGGCAAAAAGTGAGCTTGCTTCCTATGTAGGGGAAGTGTTAACGCTGAAGGAAAAGTACAAAGATAAAATTCACGTGCTTCTTAGCTTAGAGAGTGACTACTTCCCAGAACATGAAGATATTTACCGACAAAACATTGCTAAGCATCCATTTGACTTTGTAATCGGGTCCGTTCATTGGGTCAATGACGTAAGTATTTTTAAAAAGGGACGATGGGATGGATTACATGAGGCTGATCGCATTAGAAACAAGGAAGATTATTATAAACTGATCCAAGCTTCCGCGAAAAGCGGGATCTTTCAAGTACTCGGTCACATTGATGCGATGAAAGGCTTTTACCCCGAGTTCACACAAATTGAGACACCAATTATCGATGAAACACTAAAGGTTATTAGCAGCGAGGGTGTATCAATTGAAGTCAATACGTCCGGTAAAACAAAGGACTGCGGCGGTTGGTACCCGTCAAACGAGATCTTAGAGCGCGCCTTGCATTTTGGAGTAGATATCTCGTTCGGTTCAGATTCGCATGTTCCTGATCGGATTGGCGATGATTACTTAGATGTGCAGAAAACGCTAAAGGAGATCGGCTTTCGCGAGATGGTTTACTATGTAGAGAAGAAGCGGCAGGTTGTATTGTTGTAAAAGAGTTTTCTCAAAAGGTCGCTTTTTACCTTTTGAGAAAACTCGAAGCAATGAGTGGAGCCGCTGCCTTCTCTTAAGCCTTTTATGAGTGGGTTTCTCATAAAGGCGTGCAGCGTGCGGAGCCATTGCCACTCTTTTGAGGTAATGGTCAACACCCCATTATTAGGACACTTATAATGGGGTGTTGATGACCATTATAAACACTAAAAGAAGCAACTGCGCCTTTCACATAAAGGGCAATTGCTTCTTTTTGGTTATAGCACTATTTTAAAACCGACTTCATTTTCGCTACAACATTTTCAACCGTAAAGCCGTATTCACTTAAAATTTTGCTTGCTGGAGCGGATGCACCGAACTGATCAATTGCGATCACTTCACCGTTGTCTCCAACATACTTGCTCCAACCAAGAGATGAGCCCATTTCAATTCCAACACGTGCTTTTACAGCTGGTGGAATGACAGAATCCTTGTACTCTTTTGATTGCTTTTCAAAGCTATTCCAGCTCGGCATACTAACAACAGAAACGAAAATACCTTCTGCTTCTAATTGTTTTTGCGCTTCAACTGCTAGCTGAACCTCTGAACCTGTTGCAAGTAGTAACCCAGCTACTTCTCCTTTTGCTTCAGATACAACATAAGCACCTTTGCTTACGCCTTCGTATGCAACGTCCACTGATTGAGCTGAAGTCATTAAATCTTGACGGCTTAATACTAGCATTGTTGGCTCATCTTTTGACTCAAGCGCAACTTTCCATGCTGCTACCGTTTCGTTGCCGTCAGCTGGACGAATTACGTTTACACCAGGCATTGCACGGAATGATGCCAGTTGCTCAACAGGCTCATGCGTTGGACCATCTTCCCCAACTGCGACACTATCATGTGTAAATACATACGTAACAGGAAGCTTCATTAATGCTGATAGACGCACAGCTGGACGTAGGTAATCAGAGAATACGAAGAATGTTGCACCAAATGGTTTCACTCCACCGTGAAGCGCCATTCCGTTTATCGCTGCGGCCATGGCAAATTCACGAACACCAAACCACACATTGCGGCCGCTGTAATTATCTCTGCTAAAGTTTGACTCGCCTTTTAGCATTGTTTTGTTCGATGACGCTAAGTCAGCTGATCCACCAAAAATTGTTGGAACTTTTTTCGCAAATGCATTAAGTGCATCTCCACCAGAAGAGCGAGTAGCAACCTTGTCCACTCCAGCTTTATACGAAGGAACCTCGCTATCAAAGTCTACAGGTAGCTCACCACTAATAGCTTGCTCAAGTTGCTCCCCTAGTTCTGGGAATGCTTTTTTGTAACGCTCGACAAGCTGTTTCCACTCATCTTCTTGCTTCGCTCCTGCTTCTTGTACCTTTTCAAAGTAGTTCTTTACGTCGCTTGGTACGTGGAATTCTTCTTCCGCAGTCCAACCATAGTTTTCTTTTACTAACTTGATTTCATCCGTTCCTAGTGGGGCACCATGAGAAGCTGATTTTCCACCTTTGTTTGGTGAACCGTATCCGATCGTTGTTTTTACTTCGATTAATGTCGGACGATCATCTTGTTTAGCAAGCTCAATTGCTTTGTTAATCTCATCAAGATTATTTCCATCCTCTACACGAAGATAGTGCCATCCGTAAGCTTTGAAACGACCTTCTACACTTTCAGAGAATGATAGGTTTAAATCTCCATCAAGCGAGATATCATTTGAGTCATATAATACAACAAGACGGCCAAGCTTTACGTGTGCAGCAAGTGATGCCGCTTCTGCTGACACACCTTCCATTAAGTCTCCATCTCCACAAATGCTGTACGTATAGTGATCAACAACATTGTACTCGTCACGATTAAATGTCGCTGCTAAATGTCTTTCTGCCATTGCCATCCCAACAGCCATTGCGAATCCTTGACCTAGTGGACCTGTTGTTGCATCGACACCTGCTGTATGACCAAATTCAGGATGTCCTGGTGTTTTGCTTCCCCATTGACGGAAGTTTTGCAAATCGTCCAATGAAACGTCATAACCTGATAGATGTAAAATGCTATAAAGCAGCATCGAACCATGACCAGCTGATAAAACAAAGCGGTCGCGGTTGAACCACTCTGGATTTTGTGGATTATGCTTCATGTTTTGACCATAAAGAGACAACGCCATTGGCGCTGCGCCCATTGGCATCCCCGGATGACCTGAGTTGGCTTTTTCGACACTATCAATTGATAGTGTTCGAATTGTGTTAACTGCTAATTGCTCGATTGTTAGTTGTTCTGTTGACAAGAAAAACACGTCCTTTCGAATTATGTAAAATGAATTGCGAGTTATTTGCCATTTTTCAATCTTATCAGTTTTTTCGACTAATTATCCAGTTAATTTCTGGATATTATCAATTATTCTATAAATATATTAGTAGTTTTCCGAAATTACAAGCTATTCTGTTACATATTAGCGAATTTCCAGTTATATCACCTAAAGCGCCATTATATGAGCGAAATTACTGTTATACAAAACTAATAGAGATACAATCACGCATATTTAAGGAGTGAGAAATCTCCCACTCCTCCTACAATGATTAATTTTCGACAAAAATCCGGATGTGAGAGTCATTATGAGCGAAAGCTTTTCAATCCTTCATTTAAAACCTTTGTTTGGGCGTAGACCTCTTTATACAATTGGAATAACTCATTGTAGCGTTCTACATTTTCTGGTACTGGTGTGTATGTGGTTGCCTCTTGAATAAACACGTCAGCACATTCTTGTAATGAGTCATACCAACCACTACCGTACGCTGCTAGCATCGCTGCTCCGACAGCTGGTCCTTGTTCACTTGATAATTTGACGATTTTCGCGTTAAAGACATCTGCTTGAATTTGCAGCCATGTCTCATTTTTCGCTCCGCCGCCAATGGAAATAATCGTATCAATCGTCTTGCCACTTTCACGGAAAATCTCAATTGATTCGTTTAACGAGAACGTAATGCCTTCGATAACCGAACGAGCAAAGTCAATGCGCTTATGTGATGCATCCATTCCGATAAAGCTCGCACGGATGACAGAATCTGCATGAGGGGTTCTTTCGCCAACTAAATAAGGTGTAAACAACAAACCATTTGCGCCAATCGGTACATTGTTGAGACCTTCTAATAACGTTTCAAACTGCTCATCTTTTGCAAATGTATCTCTGAACCAACTTAAGCTGTATCCAGCAGCCAGCGTAACTCCCATCGTATAGAACGCATTCTCTTCGCCATGGTTAAAATAATGAACCTTCCCTTGGAAATCGCGATCATTGCGCTCTTCGTATGAAAGGACAACACCAGATGTTCCGATCGAACAAAGCGTTTTCCCTTCAGAAAGAATGCCTGAACCAATCGCACCACACGCATTATCTGCGCCACCAGCAAAGACTTTCGTAGTAGAAGCTAGTCCTGTCTCACCAGAAAATTCTACAGTAACATGACCGACAAACTCAGACGAACCAACAAGTGGCGGGCAAAGTTTCGCGTCAATGCCGACAAGCGCAAGTAACTCATCGCTCCACTGTTTCTCGCCAACATCTAACATTAACGTTCCTGCCGCATCCGAGTATTCCATATGTGTCGCACCTGTCATTTTCAAGCGCAAATAATCCTTTGGCAACATAAAGACTGAGGCATTCGCTAAAACATCTGGCTCATATTGCTTCACCCACAGCAATTTTGGCAAGGTAAAACCTTCTAACGCTGGGTTTTTCGTGATCTCAAGCAAACGTTCTTCGCCGACCATGTCATAAATTTGCTGACATTGTTCAGTTGTACGTGTATCGTTCCAAAGAATGGCATTGCGAAGAACGTTTTGATCCTCATCTAATAAGACAAGACCGTGCATTTGTCCTGAAAAACTAATGCCTTCAATGCTACTAACGTCGCCATCAAACTGCTCAACGAGTTCCGTTAACGCTGCGGTTGTTTTTTCAACCCATTCGTTTGGATCCTGTTCACTATAACCAGATTTTTCTTGAATGAGTGGATATTCTTTTGATACCTCAAGACACACTTCGCCTTGGTTATTCATAAGCAATACTTTGACAGCACTCGTGCCAAGATCCACACCAATTACATATTTCATTTAGGTCACCCCATTAATAATGTCGTAAGAAAAACGCCTTTTTGAAGAAACGAGCCAATCACTTGATTTGCTTTTATCCTTCACTATGTTCACTAAAAAATTCATCGTTGTTCTCTTTTAAAAAGTGTGCTGAATACATAAAGAATCCAGCACACTTTTTTTGCTATTGTCATGTTTTTGTAATGGCTACGATTCCACTTATACAAAAAGGGGAATACTCCCTTTTTTTTGCGAACTTCTTACGCGTTTACCGTTGCATATGCTTCTAAGATGTACTTGTTGATCGTTGCTTTAAGTTTTTCTTGTCTACCAGACTTGTTTTTGATTTCGCCAAGTCCTAGTGCATACTTTTCAAGCTTGTGGAAGTCTGTTTTCCCTTCAACAATGTCAAGGCCAATTCCGCTTGTGTAGCTGCTGTAACGATCTGCTACAAAGTCTTCTAATACTTTGTCTTCAAGCAGACGCTGGGCAACTCTTGCACCGATAGCAAATGCATCCATACCAGCAATATGAGCGTGGAACAAGTCATCTGTGTCAAATGAACCACGACGTACTTTTGCATCAAAGTTCAATCCACCAGTTCCAAGTCCACCGTTTTTCAAGATTTCATACATTGCTAGTGTTGTAGAGTAAAGATCCGTTGGGAATTCATCCGTATCCCAGCCAAGTAATGTATCGCCTTGGTTCGCATCCACTGATCCTAACATGCCGTTCACACGTGCTAAATGTAATTCATGTTCAAACGTATGACCAGCTAGTGTTGCATGGTTTGCTTCAATATTGAACTTGAAGTGATCTTGAAGATCATATTTTTGTAAGAATGATAAAGATGTTGCAACGTCAAAGTCATATTGGTGAGTTGTTGGCTCTTTTGGCTTAGGCTCGATTAAGAACTGAGCGTCAAATCCAATTTCATTAGCATAGTCTTTCGCCATATGGAAGAAGCGTGCTAAGTTATCTAGCTCAAGTCCCATATCTGTATTTAAAAGTGTTTCGTACCCTTCACGGCCACCCCAGAATACATAGTTTTCAGAACCTAGCTCTTTCCCAACTTCTAGACCTTTCTTTACTTTTGCTGCTGCATAAGCAAAGATATCTGCATTTGGAGAAGTTGCTGCCCCTGATAACCAGCGTGGATGTGTGAACATGTTTGCTGTGTTCCAAAGAAGTTTTGTATTGCTTGTTTTCATGTATTCTTTAATCATTGCTACGATTTCATCGATGTTTTTGAACGTTTGGCTAAGTGAATCTGCCTCAGGTGCGATATCGAAATCATGGAAAGCGAAGAATGGAACGCCAAGCTTCTCATAAAATTCGAATGAAGCTTCCACACGTGCTTTTGCCAAGTCCATTCCTGAAAGACGATCGTACGGACGAACAGCAGTACCCGCGCCAAATGGATCTGCACCTTCTCCTGTAAATGTATGCCAGTAAGATACTGCGAAGCGAAGATACTCTTCCATTGTCTTACCGTTAAATGTTTCTTCTGGGTTGTAGTACTTATATGAAAATGGATTAGTAGAATTAGGACCTTCGAATTTCACTTTGTTTACATTGCTAAAATAGCTCATTTTTATTCCTCCAATATGTTATGATGTTTTTTGGAATCGTTTTCATTACATCTTCATTATAGCAGGTGAAACTTAGTTTGTCTATCGAACTAACTAAGTTTTTTTTAAAAATTTTCCTTCTTTTATCTTCCAACCTCTTCCCTCGGGCTTAGGATTACACCTTTTGCTCTTGAACTAGCTCACATACAAATAAATATCTCCCATTTAATACAGGTTTACAAACTATCCCTTGCGAACCTTAGTTCGTTTAATACACTAACTAAGTTTTAAATTTACTTAGATTTGTGATATAACTATATATATTAAAAAGAGCGACCTACATTCTATTAATAAACGAAGGGACAAAGATCTATGTCATGGAACCAGCAAGTTGTAAAAGTGAAAAACAAACATTCAATACTACAGTCGATTATAGAACGGGCTCCCTTATCTCGGGCCGATATTTCCCAACACATTGGTCTAACGAAAGGAACTGTTTCGACGATCGTAACTGAGCTATTAGAAGCAAATTTATGCTATGAGACGGGACCTGGGGTATCCAGTGGCGGTAGACGTCCTGTCATGCTCTTGTTTAATGAACGAGCTGGATACTCAATCGGAATTGATTTAGGCGTAAATTATATTTTAGGTGTGCTAACCGATTTATGTGGAACAATTATCGAAGAGAAAATGATTACGATTACAAACAATTCCTATGAGGAAACCGTCATTTTACTGAAAGAAGTCATTCAGTTTTTACGTTATGTCGCCCCAGAAAGTCCTTATGGTGTCGTCGGAATTGGCATTGGTGTTCCAGGAATCGTAACAAAGGAAGGAACAATCCTCAATGCCCCGAACTTAGGATGGAAAAATATTTCTTTGAAACAGGATATTGAAAAAGAGTTTGCTCTTCCAGTCACCATTGATAACGAAGCGAATGCCGGTGCTTATGGTGAAAAACGATTCGGTGCTGGAAAAGACTTTGAAAATCTCATCTATATTAGTGCTGGTATTGGGATCGGTGTCGGATTTATTTTAAACAATGAATTATACCGTGGAGCTGAAGGGTTTTCCGGTGAAATGGGCCATATGATTATTGAAGTAAACGGAGATCCTTGTAGCTGTGGTAGCCGTGGATGCTGGGAATTATATGCGTCTGAGAAAGCGTTATTAAAACAAGCAGCAACAGAAATTGCAGCTGCGCCGGTGCAAAGCTTAGAGCAACTAATTGAACAGGCACATACAAACGACGAAGTAAAAGAAATTTTCGAGCAAGTTGGTGAAAAGCTCGGAATTGGCGTGAACAATATTATTAATTCCTTTAATCCACAACAGATCATTATTGGAAATCGGTTAGCACTTGCAGAGGATTTACTGCTTAACCCAGTCCTAAAAGTTGTCGAAGATCGCACGCTTAAACATAATCAATCAAACTTACAAATTACCTTTTCCGATCTAGCAAGTCACTCCTCCGCACTTGGCGTTTCCGCTTATGCGATTGAGAACTTTATTGATACAGAAATGTATAAAGATTTGTAAAATACCACTTCAAACGAAAGGTCTGCCTCCTAGCGACAAAATGGCGCTAGGAAGCAGACCTTTTCTCATTCGACAAACTTTGGGTGGGGCCAGGCACCTACACTGTTTTGACTTTCTCTTTCCCGCCCTCACTACGGTCAACGAACACCGCACATGCAGCGTCCCCTGTAATGTTAACAGACGTTCTAAGCATATCAAGAATACGGTCAACGGCAAGAACAAGAGCAATTCCTTCTACAGGAAGTCCAACAGATTGGAGCACCATCGCAAGCATAATCATCCCAACTCCTGGAACACCGGCTGTTCCAATACTTGCAAGCGTAGCTGTTAACACAACTGTGACTAAGTCACCTGTTGAAAGTGGCACCGCAAATACTTGAGCAATAAATACAGTTGCCGCAGCTTGCATAATCGCTGTACCATCCATATTAATCGTCGCTCCAAGCGGCTGTACAAAGCCCGAAATTGGTTTGGACACACCTAGGTTTTCTTGCGCTGTTTTCATCGAAAGTGGCAGCGTTGCATTACTACTTGACGTACTAAACGCAACCGTCATCGCAGGGAAAAAGCCTTTGAAGAAAGTTACTGGGCTCATTCTTCCAAAGAAATAAACGGTACCAGAATATACAACGACTACGTGCAAGATGAGCGCAAAAATGACACAAAACATGTACATCCCCATCGAAGATAAGGCATCAAGCCCTAGTTTCCCTAATGCAGATGCGATTAGTCCAAAGGCCCCATACGGTGCAAGCTTCATCGCAATCGTGACAAGGTACATCATAATGTCATTTCCTTGCTCCACTAGCTTCGTGAAACCACTCGTCTTTTCCCCAAGTGCAGCAAGTGCAACTCCAACGAATACCGCAAAGGCAATAATTTGCAGCATCTCCCCTGAAGCTAATGAATCAATTGGATTCGTTGGGATAATGTTTAGGAGCGTTTCCATCACAGGAGGTGGATCTTGTGCGACGAACTCTTCTCCCCCTTCTCCCATCAACCCTTCTTGTCCAGGCTGAACGACAAGAGCGACAGCAAAGGCAATACAAAGTGCCAGCATCGTTGACACAAGGTAAAAACCAACGGTCTTCGTTCCAATTCTCCCTAACTTCTTTGTGTCGCCCATGCCCGCTGTCCCAAGTACAATGGAAAAGAACACAAGCGGTACGACAAGCATCGTAATAAGCTTTAAGAATAGCTGTCCTAACGGAGCTAGAAAATACGCATCGACCGGTTCAAAGAGAGTAGGAGCAAAAACATTGAAGCCAATTCCAACACCTACCCCGAGTATCAGTGCGATTATAATTTTTTTCGTTAAACTCAACCGACATTCTCCTCTCATGATTTCTAATTTTCATTCATCATCAGGTAGAAGGTATACGTTCATGAATTTTAGCTTAAGTGCATTTTGTTAATTAAGGCTTATACCCTCTTTGTGCATAACGGAAACATTAAACCATTTTTGGCCATAATTTATGTATTTCATCCATTTTACATTTAACAACTTTCACAGACCTTGGCCTAAATAAAAGCAATTCCTCTGTATTTCAACGTTTAACTCCTACAACTGATGATGAGTTTTTCACTTGTTCTCTTCCTTAACTAGTTTAAGAACATAAAGAACATAATAAAAGGAACCATTTTATTTTTCAAGCCCACTGTCATATAATATAACAAACGTTTGTCAGTTTTAGCACTAGACCTCTTCTCTATAATGAAAAAACAATTCAGAATTTAACTTTATTCTCGTATAATCCAACAACGGGTAAGAAATTCTGACAGCGCTCACACTTTCAGTTTCTTCAATACAATCTTTTCCCAAAGTTGCCACGGCAGCCACTTCTTGATAAGCAATGTCATTTTCAACCCTCTTCCAATCGGATAGCGTAATTGGTTCAACTTTTTCACCGAAGCAAGATCACAAACGAGCATCGCTACTTCTTTTGGATCACCGTGTTTTTCTTTACCAAATTCTAATGTGTCCGTAATCGTTCTCATATAATCATAATAAGGAGAATTTTCCTCTAGTGAGCGTTCCGACACTTTCATTCCAGAAGTCCAAATATTCGTTTTATAAGAGCCTGGTTCAACAAGTGCCACTTGGATTCCAAATGGCTTCATTTCTAATCGTAGACTTTCCGTATATCCTTCTAAGGCATGCTTCGACGCGGCATAAGGCGATAAACCCGGAAACGCAATCTTTCCACTTACACTGCTCATATTTAGGATCGCTCCTGTTCTCTGTTCACGCATAGTCGGTAGAACCGCCTGAGTAACAGCCATGACACCAAACACATTCGTCTCAAATTGCCGACGATAATCCTCCATGTCCACTTCTTCTGCAAACCCACCAATGGCAAACCCTGCATTATTTACTAACACGGCAACTCGTTCTTGTGATTCCACTTTCTTTTTCAATGCTGAAATTGAACTAGAATCCGTTACATCAAGTGGAAAAGCTTCAATTCGCTTTAGCAAGTTCTTGTCATCGACTAACGTATTAAATTGTGCTGCTTTTTCCACAAAACGCATTGTTGCAAGCACATAATATCCACGTTTGGCAAATTCAATTGCTGTCAGTAATCCAAACCCACTCGAGGCTCCTGTAATTATTGCTGTTTGTTTCACGTCATCCCCCTATTTTTTCATTTTTTCAAGATACACGAATGGCAAGTATGTAAAGTTTCATTAAACCTCTCTTTACATATAACACCCTTTTCATGTTTAATCCAGACTATAAAATACCTAACTTATTCATTTCCACCCTAAAAAAGGCTAAATTAAACAAAAAATACTGTATACTGCTCCTTATCCAAGTTTTACACAAAGACGCTTCTTCTCTC
This sequence comes from Halalkalibacter kiskunsagensis, assembly GCF_037027555.1. Taxonomy (NCBI): domain Bacteria; kingdom Bacillati; phylum Bacillota; class Bacilli; order Caryophanales; family Bacillaceae; genus Halalkalibacter; species Halalkalibacter kiskunsagensis. The sequence continues at coordinate 45,883 of NZ_JAXBLX010000023.1, forward strand.
TAACGAATAAGTTTACAAACAGAGGACACATTATTACCTGTACGACGATCCAATCACATTTCCTAGGAGGTTTTTCAACATGGGCTTTTTTGATTTGTTTAATGAAGAAGAAACTCGCAAGGAAAATCCAAAAGAGGTACGTAAGGTAGATCGAGAGGCTGATGCAGAATTTGCCGCAGAGGATGCTCATCTCGATCTTCGTGAAGAAGAATTAGATATTCACAAACACCGTGCCGAAACTGGCGATGTCGAACTTCATAAGGATATTGTCGAAGAAGAAAAAGTAGTAAATGTTCCCGTTTCACATGATCAAGTCATTATTGAAAGAAGAGCCGTTGATCACGAGCCAACGGATGAACCAATTAAGGAAGAAGAAACGGTTCACATACCGGTTACGGCAGAGACCGTCAATGTTGAGAAGCATACGGTTGTCACTGGTGAGGTGTCAGCTCATAAGCGCGCCGTTGAAGAAACAGAGCAAGTGCGCGATGTCCTTCATAAAGAAGTTGCAGAAGTTGAAGCACATGGTAATGCCGATATCATTAACGAAGACTAATTAAGAAATCTAAAAGAGAGTGATTCAAAGGTCCTTTCTGGCCTCTTGAATCATTCTCTTTTCTATAAGCATTGCCACTGGACCCATCAGGAGTGGCTTTTTAGTTGCTGTTAAAGCCATTTTCATACTTTTGACGCTAAATGTGCATAATAATAAAAAGTTATTTTAGGAGGTCCTATGGGAAAGTTTATTCTTATTGGAGCGATAATTGGAGTAATAATAATTGGCTGGATAATGGGTATTTCCATTTCACTTGGACTTATTCTAGGAGCAATCGTTGGTGCTATTAGTTTTTTTCTAGTATCTACAAGAAATAACGATTCGTTAGAGTCAGATCGGTCAACCGAACAAACAATCCAGTTGCGCGAAGAACAGCTGGATATAAAAAAAGACCGCGTGCAAACGGGTGAAGTGAAAATTCATAAAGAAGTCGTGGAAGAAAAGAAAACATTCACGATCCCGGTCAGACGTGAGGAAATGGTTATCGAAGCTGGGAGTGAAGAAGAGTTACGCATTCCTCTGAAAGAAGAAGAGGTTGAAATAAGTAAACATCCTGTTCAAGTAAATGAGGTTTCCATATCAAAACGACAAATTGAAGAAATGGAACAAGTAAAAGAAACGGTGAAAAAGGAAACAGCTCACTATGACATTAAGGGTGACGCTGATGTGAGAGAAGAGGAAAACGCAACTGAATTGAAACAGTAAACTTTAAAACTACACAAATGTTTCCACAGCACCTTCATATCACTTTAGATTATAGATGAGAAGGTGCACTACACCCATAAGTTGCGTTCTTCATTCTTACTAGAAACCTCATCAATAGCTAGTTCACAGGAAAGAAAGAGAAAGCTATTACACCAATTTGGTAAGCTCTCTCTTTTAATAAACTTGCCGAGCGACAGGCATCTCACTCAAACTATTCCGGCAACCACAGTGTAAAAAATGGCACATATGCAATTAAAAGCACGACAACAATGCCAGCAACAAAAAATGGAAGAATATCTTTAATTGTCTTTTCAATTCCTACTTTTGTAATATAACACGAAATAAATAGTGTTGCTCCAACAGGAGGTGTGAACATTCCTAATGCAAGACTTACTAGCATGACAATCGCAAATCGAATTGGATCGATACCAATCTCAGTTGCAATCGGGAAGAAAATTGGAATGAATAAGAACAAGTTTGGAACGAGCTCCATCACCATACCTGCGACGAGCATAATCGCAATTACTACAAGTAGCAACGCCCATCCAGGCAATCCAAACCCATGCAAAGCCTCGGCAATCATGTTTGGAATTCCTTCTGAAATTAATACCCACGTGAAGATCATCGATGTACACACCGTAACCATCACAACACTAGTACCATGTATCGTCTCTTTCAGTGAGATCATAATGTTTTTGAAGTTCAAACTTCGATAAACAAATAACCGACTAACAGCGCGTAAATTACCGATGATAGGTTGTTTGATCATCATTTCCACTAGCTGGAGACTCCGCTTGCTCCCCTCCATTTCCACTGCTCTCTCCGCACCCACTAAGCGCTGTCATAGCCGCAATGGCCATTACACCTACCCATTTAAACTTTTTCATTTTATTACTCTCCTCCATTTTCATCGCATAATTGCTCTATTACATTTTTCAATACATGAATTGTTTGGATACAATCGCCAAGTGAGGACCACTCTTTCGGATTGTGACTAATCCCCTCTTTACTTTGAGTAAACAGCATTGCCATTGGTACATAACGACCTACGAACATCGCATCATGACCAGCCCCGCTTGGTAAATAGTAAGGATTCACCTCTAGCACTTTTTCTACTGCGAACGCCGCTTTTGCTCTCATCTCATCACTAACAACCACCGGTAACACACTCAATGTTTCTTTGATTTCAACATCAATCTCGTACTTAGCCGCCTTTTGTTTAGCTGCTTCGGTCACAAGACGCACCACTTCATTTTTCGGTTCAGCTTGAATGTCACGAATGTCAACGGTTAACTTAACCTCACCTGGAATAACATTCACACCATTTGGAAACACTTCAACTTTTCCAACCGTTGCAACCGCTGATGAACTAACCGTTGGAGGAAAATCCTTAACACTAGCAATAAATTCACTTGCTGCTATAAGAGCATCCTTACGATCATTCATCGGCGTATTCCCAGCATGACCAGCTTCCCCTTTAAAGGAGATATTTAACCATGTTGGACCGGCAATTCCAGTTACAATCCCAACCGGTAACTCTTCTTTTTCTAGGCGTTTCCCTTGCTCGATATGAACCTCTACAAAAGCAGCAATATCTGAAAGGTTCCTTTTCGCACTAACAAATCCATCCAAGGTTAACCCGTCTCTACCAATGACTTCTTCAAAAGAATCACCGTTAAAATCCTGCAACTGTCTCAGTTTGTCTGAATCAAGCACCCCAACCATTGCTTGGCTGCCGAGTAACCCTCCATTAAATCTAGCACCTTCCTCATCCGTAAAAATAACAACTTCATACGGTTTGTCCGGTTGATATCCAGTGTCCTTCCATGCAGCAGCCACTTCAAGAGCTGCTAAAACACCAAGCGGCCCATCAAAATGACCACCAGTTGGAACGCTATCCACATGAGAACCAGATAATACAGCAGGCTTGTCCTGTATACCCTTGTAGCGTCCAAAGACATTTCCAGCACCGTCTTCGGTTACCACTAAACCCGCTTCCTTCATCCAGATCTTAACTAACTCTTTTACTTGACGTTCCTCTTTTGAAAAGGCGATTCGGTTGCATCCCCCCTCGTCTGTCAGGCCAATGTTCGAAAGTTCTGCAAGTCTTTCTGCAACTCTCTTCCCATTAATCCCTGAATGGTCAAAGGAACCATTATAATCTTGTATCAATTTAGCCAGGAAACGTTCCTGAAACGACGTAGATTTTGACATATAGACCGTTGCCCCCCCTAATATTCTCTCTTTAAATATTTAAAATTAATTAATGTCCTATAAGTACAAACAGAAAGGATATTTTTTGTCTAAGTCCAACAATAACCACTACTGAACCTTTAAATATTCATGGATATATAGACCTAATTGCAATTCAAACGCTTTCTTTCCATCTAGCGATCCGATGTTCAAAATTTGTTTAATCGTATTCGTATGAACGTAGAGCTCTTTCGCACTTTACACCATATTTTGATTACATTCAAGGTACACCCGTAACGTCTGTAAAAGCTCCGTCTCATGATTCTCGTCATAGGAAATAATTACTCCTAGCGCATCCTCGACAAAGTCTTTTAATTCATCCACTTCTGTTTTTAAAAATAAACGCTGGATCCCTAGTTGTTGATACGACAAAACCATCTCTTCCGCTTGGGTTGTTTGCAAATAGTCGATGCACTTCTTGGCATCTCGATACGAAAGCTTCACTTCTTCCAGTGTATTCACCTTTCGTCCAATCCCTGTCAAAATTGCTAAGTCAATACTTCCATCGGCACGTTGTTGGATTGCCGTGAACAACTTTCTGATTTGCTCGTAGACTCGTTCCTCTTTTCACATGGCTTGGAACAGGTTAACACCCTAACAGAATTGATTAAGCTGATTAATTTCTTTTCTGTATTCATCACTCTTCCTCCTAGAATAAATGAAATAAAAATCCATAGGCGAAGCTGCAAGTGGCGATCTTTTCTTAGATGCAATGAGCGGAACCGCCGCCTTTTTTTAAGTCGAAGGAAAAGTGGGTAACAGTCTTTCGACGTGCAGCGTGTGTGGAGCCATTTCCCCCTTTGGTAGGCCTTCATACTTCTTTGAATTACTCGAATTTTCTTTCAAAAAAAAATACATACTCCACAAAGGAGTATGTACTCTCTAAACACTTTTATTATAGCAGAAACTCTTCAATGATTTGACAAACTTCGAGGCGTGTCAGGCACCACTAAAGCGCTGCCCCCTTTCCTCCATCCACGTTAACAGCAGTTCCTGTTACATAAGAGGCAGCATCTGATACGAGAAACGTAATCACTTTTGCGGCTTCATCCGTATTCCCAATCCGCCCTAATGGAATATCATGTTTTGGATTTGTGGCAAATTGCTCCCATGTTAAATCCGGAGCTTGACTTTTCCACATCTTTTCGATCTGATCGCTCCGGATTAAACCGATGCACACTGAGTTCACTCGAATATTATCAGCTGCTAAGTCTTTGCTCATTGCATTCGTAAGAGCCAACCCAGCTGCTCGGCTAACGGTTGTTGGCAATGACGAGGCAGGCGGTGTTTTCGCAGATGAAGTTGTGATATTTACAATTGCCCCTCCACCAGCTTGGCGCATATGTGGGAGTGCACTACGAGCACAGTGAATCGCACCGAATACTTTTAAATCTAAGTCCTTTTCCCACAACTCGGTTTCTACCTGCTCAAACGGTTTTGCAGCTGCAGTCCCCGCATTATTCACAAGAATATCCAACCTGCCAAAGTGCTTGGCCGTTTCCTCCACTGCTCGAGTACAATCGGTTTTTGACATCACATCAGCCACAATCGGCAAGACATCGGAACCCGTTTTCTCGGCAATCAGACCAACGGCTGTTTGCAAACTTTCTTCCGTTCGTGCCAAAATCGCCACCTTCGCACCTTCTTTTGCTAATTGAACAGCTGTTTCAAGTCCGATCCCCTTGCTTCCACCTGTTATTAGTGCTACTTTTCCCTTCAACCCTAAATCCATATTATCCAACCCCTCAAACTAATCATTTGTTATGTAATGTAAGCGTATTATATCAAAGAAAAACATCATTTTCCAAGTATTCAGACTTAACAGACTGTATTCACAGGAAAACAAAAAGAAGAACCGAGTGTGTTCACACTCGGTTCAACAAACTTCGGGCAGTGCCAGGCACCTACCGCTTTTCTGGCTCTGGATAGTCATAGCCTTTCGTATCGACTGTCACTGATTGTATTCGCTGATCTTCTTCTGGTTTATCACGATGATCACGGTCAGCATGGACGATGTCATCAACGGTTTCCATTCCTTCGATTGCTTTTCCAAATCCAGCATATTGTCCATCAAGCTGAGTTGACTCCTCCACCATAATAAAAAATTGTGATCCAGCTGAATTCGGGTCATTCGTCCGTGCCATTGAAAGAACACCACGCTCATGTTTTAACGGATTTTCAAACCCATTCGCATCAAATTCCCCCTCAATCTCATAACCAGGACCGCCTGATCCATCTCCCACAGGGTCTCCTCCCTGAATCATAAATCCAGGTATGACACGGTGAAAGAGCAACCCGTCATAAAAACCTTCTTCTACTAATGAAATAAAGTTAGCAACTGTATTCGGCGCAATATCCGGATACAATTCAAGAACGATCTCGTCCCCACTCTCCATCGTGATCGTAACAATTGGATTTTCTTCAACCATCGATGAGTAGTCACTTTGTTCACCTGATTGTTCTGATTGTTCTGTTTCTTCCGTTAGTTGATCTTCTGCTTGCTCTTCATCAGGCTGAGTTCCACAGCCTGCTAGCATGAGAAGCAATGCTGCCAATACAACAAAATAAGCTCTCTGTGTTAATCCTAATCTGCTCATCATTATCCTCCTTACAAATTTCGGGAGGTGCCAGGCACCCTCCGAATGACCTACAAATAAGAAACAATTAATTTCGCCTTGCCATCTACCTTGATCTCGCCAAAGCCTCTAGGCAACATAAAGTGATCACCTTTTTGAATTGGTTCATTGTTCAAGCGAGCTTCACCTTCAATGACGCTCACTAAAAGAAAATTCTCACCGTGCTCTTTTGATCCTTGTCCATTAATATTCCATTCTTCAACAGTGAAAAAGTCCGTTTTCACAAATGACGTAACCGCTAAGTCACCATATTCGACCGTTTCAAACTGTAGCTGAACATCCTCGTGCGGCACCGTAATTACGTCAATCGATTGATCAAGATGAAGATCACGCTTATTTCCCACATCATCCGTCCGATCAAAGTCATAAATTCGATACGTTACATCCGAATTTTGCTGCGTCTCTAAAATCATTGTTCCTTCACAAATCGCATGCACCGTTCCGCTTGGTACAAAAATAAAATCGCCTTTCTTAATTTTAATTTTGCGAATAAATGCGTCCCAACGGCCATTTTTTAGCATCTCTTCTAATTCTGTTTTCGTTTTGGCATGATGACCTAAAATAAGCTCGGCATCCTCTTTACAATCAATGATATACCAACACTCAGTCTTTCCAAACTCACCGTTCTCATACTTATCTGCATACTCATCGTTCGGATGAACTTGAACCGATAGTTCCGTCGTTGCATCAAGTATTTTCGTTAAAATCGGGAACTTGTCCCCTTTCGCATTTCCAAACAATTCTCTATGTTTACTCCACAAATCTCCTAAAGTAACCCCTTGATATGTACCGTTCTTTACAACACTTTGCCCATGTTCATGAGCAGAAATGGCCCAACATTCCCCCGTTTTTGATGAAGGAATTTCATATCCGAAAGACTTCGCTAATAAATCGCCACCCCAAATGCGCTCTTTAAACACCGGTTCGAAAAATAAAATCTCTTTGCTCATCGTTTCACTCCTATAAAAATATAATAGACTAAAGCATTGCTATTTTAGAAGACAGTATCAATTGCTCTGTTTTAATATATCCAATTTACAAGTTTGGTTCAACGAATAAAAAAGAGGAAAACCAACATCAGCTCTCCTCCCCGCAACCTTATTCAATCTCAATCAATAGTCCAAGCACTTCCTCCGCAGATCCAACGCTTTCAAGTTACTCTCTAAAAGTCTGCTTCGGGAGGTGCCTGGCACCATCCCCGATAAATCGCCGCGCACACCAGATCGCATGCCCTAATCCTTTTGGTTCCTTTTGACGAATATAGTGAATATCTACTAGGTTCGAAGATTTCTGTACTTCATTAAAACAACTCAATTTTCCCTTTTTTAATAGGAAGGGGGGATGCACTCAAAAGACTATACCGATTTAACGAAAACAATAGTAGCGTATCAAAAACCATCATATGACGATCATCATAACAAAAGAAAATTGAAGAGGAGCAGGTGTATGAACGTGGAAAATATTCGAATAAATAGGCTGAACAAATGGCTGACTTTAACTGAATTAGCACTAGCATCTGGAGTCTCAAAATCGTACATTAGTTACATTAAAAGAGGGGCACAACAAAAACCAGATATCGTCATTTTACAAAAAATATCAAAAGCTCTAGATGTTGAACTCGTTCAGCTCATTGCAGGCAGTATATAAACCGAGTTCGGTTGAGTGAACCACTAGCCCCCAGCTACTTAAATGTAATGTTTTTTTCGCTCATTCATTTTCCGGGTGTTCACTACGCCATTTCGTGAACTCTAAATATTCGCGAAACTGTTCTTTGTTAATCCCTGAATCCATAGCCACTTTGACTAACTCTACCCAAGCTTCATCGAGCTTGTGATCATCACTTTCCGATTTCTCACTTAACAATGCCTCCACAGAGACACCTAACACCACTGCCACTTTTTCTAGAAACTGAATAGATGGATTTGTTTGAATATTACGCTCAATCGAACTAACATAAGATTTGGCAACTCCTGCTCTTTCCGCTAGTTCAGACATTGAGAGCCCCTTTTCAAGTCGATACTTTTTGACGTTTTCACCTATCATAGATACCCAAACCTCGCTCTCTTTAGCGCAAACACATTCTTTTTACTATAATAGCTTATCAGCTATTATATAAAAATAAAAGCTCTATTCAGCTCGAACGGAAACACCGCCAAGCTTTAAATATCTCTGTATGTCGTCAATGCTCAACAAAGCCCAGCAACCAAAGTATGGCTACTGGACTTGAATTTGACAAAATTCGGGAGGTACCAGGCACCTAGAAATATACTGCTTTGCCAGTTTTCGCAGATTCATAGATTGCTTCTAAGATCTGAGTGACGACAAAGGCTTGCTCAGGTTTGACGACTGGCTCTGTATCGTTGATCACATTATCAATCCACAGACGGGCTTCAAGATCTGCATCCGATTCTTTCTTCCCATCGTAGAACGCCACGCCCCCAGCACCTAACTCGACATTCGTTGTATACAACTTCCCAAAATTTTCGCCATGGATTCTAAGGCCGTCTTTCATATCGGCTCCACCCTCGGTTCCACTTAATGAACACTTCGCCTCATCGACTTCTAGCGAGTTAAGTGCCCAACTTGATTCCAGCACAATCGTCGCTCCGTTTTCCATTGTAATAAATCCGAAAGCCGAATCTTCTACGGTAAACTTCTCCGGATCCCACGGTCCCCATGCGTTGGCTGCATCTTTTTTCTGACTTAACTTGTGATGTACAGCCCCCATCACCGATTTCGGCTTATAATTGTCCATCATCCATAGTGTTAAATCTAATGCGTGCGTTCCAATATCAATAAGAGGACCCCCACCTTGCTTCTCTTCATCCAGGAAGACACCCCATGTTGGGACTGCCCGCCTGCGAATCGCATGAGCCTTTGCAAAATACACTTCGCCAAGATCACCGCGCTCACATACTTGATGCAAATGCTGACTATCCGGACGAAAACGATTGTTATACCCTATCGTTAATTTCTTCCCTGAACGCTCTGCCGCATCGATCATCAAACGCGCTTCTTCAGATGTTTTCGCCATTGGCTTTTCGCACATCACATGTTTTCCGGCTTCAAGCGCAGCAACAGAAATTTCCGCATGGCTATCGTTTGGCGTAAGAACATGTACTACCTCAATCGCCTCATCCATTAGTAATTCCTTATAATCTTCATAGACTCTTGCTTCAGAAGTCCCGTATTCCTTTGCGGCTTTTTCCGCTCTTTCTACTAGTACATCACAAAAGGCTACTAGTTCAACGTTTGATAACTTAGACAAACTTGGCATATGCTTACCATTGGCAATGCCTCCGCAACCGATAATCGCTACTTTTACAGTTCTAGACATGTTTTTTCCTCCTACTTTTTCTATGTGTGTTTTAAGGGTGATCCCGATTTGATAGAGCTGCTTTTGGCATGTCGATCTCTTATGAAGGGTCTATATACATCTCTATTAATCGTTAGGGATCAGACCCTATTTGCGCATCTAATGTAATCTTAAGTATTACTTACTTATTTCATTCGATAAGGGTTTTAAAATCTCCTTTACCTCCACACGACGTCCTTCTTGATTAGAGAGCGCCGCGGCTTCGTTGATTAACGTAAGATTGAAAGCATCTTCATACGAAATACTAGATTCCGCGTCAGAAACAATGGCACTCGCCCACTGATCTAGCGCAAGTGGGAGTGATGCCGGAATGTCTGTTGGATTAACCCAATCCTCTCCTAATTGTTTGCTCTTGATCCGAATTGACCGGTCTTCAATTAATAGAGTTCCCTCTGTTCCATATAGCTCAAGTTGAAATGGGCTTCCACTTGATAAAAAGCCAGTTTCGAGCGTACCTAGTGCACCAGACTCATACTCAATGATGGCAATCGAGTTCATATCAACATCATAACTTGACGATTGTTGCAGCCTGGCAGTTACAGCCGTTGCTTTTCCTGCAAGTCGGTTCGATAAGTAAATAGGATGGGCGCCAAGGTCGATAAATGCTCCTCCCCCGCATTCCTTTGCATCAAAGAAGTGGGCAGGTAACCAGCCATTTGGATTGTCTTCTGATGCGACAGCCCCGTTATGAGCCAGCCGACAGCGAACCGTACTTAGTTCCCCTAGCAACCCTTTATCCACCGCCTCTTGAGCATACAAATAGTAATCTTCATTTAAGCGCGGAAGCGAAATCATGAGTTGAACCTCGTTCTCCTTCACAGCGTTATGGATCTCTTCACAGTCTCTAACGGAAAAGGCTAATACTTTTTCTGTGAAAATATGTTTTTTGTTTTTAGCTGCAGCGATAATCACGTCTTTATGTTGATTCGTCGGCGTATCTACAATGACCGCATCAATTTCTGGGTTCTGTAACACCGCATCCAAGTCTTGTTCAAATAGGACTCCTAACTCCTCTGCCCACTTGCTTCCTCGCTCCACGTCTTCATCCCAAACGACCTTTACCGAAATATGCTCATTGTTCATTGCCTGCTCGGCATATTCTCCTGCATGGACATGCCATTTACTTAGTAATGCTACATTAATCATTAACATTCACCTCTTCGTTTTATTTAAAAGAATTTATCCTTTCACAGCACCACTTGTCAGCGCTCCTACGATAAATTTCTGTAAGAGGATGAACAAGAGAATAACTGGTAATACAGACAAAACACTCCCCGCCGCTAAGTAGTGAGTCGTAATCGACTCCTGTGTCGATTGCAAGTTCATGACCCCAACTGACACAGGGTACATCCTTTCATCATCAAGCAAGATAAAAGGAATGACAAACTGTGACCAACTTTGGACCGCTACTAAAATGGTCACCGAAATAATTCCTGGTAGACTCGTTGGAATCAAGATTCTCGTTAACACTTGCCATCTATTACATCCATCGACAATCGCTGCTTCATCTAACGCTTTTGGAATCGTATCAAAATAGCCTTTCAGAAACCAAGTTGAAAACGGAAGAACGACCGCAACATATACAATGATAAGTGTCACATAGTTGTTTAATAAATCTAATTGTGCAAACAAACGGTACAAAGGAATCGAGATGACCACAGCTGAAATCATTTGTGTCATTAAAATTCCGATCAAGACTGGATTTTTGAATTTAAACTTGAAACGAGAAATCGCATAAGCTGCTGGAACCGCTACGATCAACGCACAAATGACTGTGAAAAACACAATGACTGCTGAATTTTTCAAGTAATAGAGAACACCCGTATTTTCAAGGACATGTAGGTAGTTCTCAAAAGCAAAATGTTCCGGAATCAACCGAGGTGGAACCGCAAACAACTCTTGAGAAGTTTTTAGCGAGAGTGAAACCACCCAAAACAACGGAAAGAGAAAAAACAATAAAATAATGAAATAACTACTATACAACCCTGTTTTAGCTAACAGTTTTTTCCTTTTGTTATTCACCTTATTGTTCCCCCTTTCTTCCTATTACCTTTAAGTACACAAGTGTCATAAGAATATTAATCGCCAGTAAAACGACAGCTGTTGCTGCTCCTTGACCTAAGTTAAATTCTCTAAAGATAACCGTATAGATGCTTAAAGCAATTACTTCTGTGCTTTGTCCTGGCCCGCCACCCGTCAGAGCCATGACCATATCAAATGTGTTAAATGTATCAATTGAAATAATTATTAAAGTAATCAAGATGATAGGTGCCAGCATAGGCAGAATCACCTTCATCAGCCTTTGAAGCGCATTCGCCCCATCGATCTTTGCTGCTTCCATCACATCACTTGGGAGTGTTTGGATCGCAGCGTAAATCAAAATCATACTAAACGCTGTCCCGCGCCAGACATTAGCTAGAATCACGGAGAATAGTGCAGCATTTGGATCCGATAAGAATGAAATGGTATTCAATCCTAAAACGCTTACAAAGTGATTTAATATACCTGCATTTGTTTCGTTGTACATGATACGCCAAATAATACCAATTACAACACCAGGAATCGCCCATGCAGTTAGTACCGCCGTCCGAACAATAACAGTCCCTTTTAGCTTCAGCTTCTGGCCTTGATCAATCGCTGCGGCAATTAAGAAACCAAAAAACAATTGGAAAACAACGCTAAATAAAACAAAGATCGCTGTAATTGTTAACATTTGATAAAAACCCGGTAGAGAAAACAGGCTCATATAAGAGCCGAGTGTATAGGACAAGTCTGTTTCTAGTAAAGAAGCATTTGTAAAACTAAACTTAATAATTTCAAAGATCGGATACAAAAAAACGAATAGTAAGATAATCCCTAGGGGTAGCAACCAAGGAAGAGGAGAACTCCCCCACCCCTTGATTACTAATTGTTTTGCTTGAGCTGATTTCGTGTGAAGTTCGCTATTCATATCAAAACCTCTTTTACTCGTTATTTACTACTTTCCATGCATCGTCCAATGCTTCTTCTGCTGATTTGTTACCTGAAATAACATCTGAAAGCGCAATTTGCATCTGAATCGAAATCGTATTGTAATGAGGGGAAGATGGTCTAACGTTAGCATCTTCTAGGTACTCACGAAATAAAGAACTAAAACGAGTTCCCTCATAATATTCTGAATCATAAACGGATGAACGAGTTGGTAGACCGCCCTGAACGCTCTGGAATTCGCCCATCGCCTGCTCGGTAATAAATAAACGTGCGATCAAATCAAATGCGGCTCTTTTCTTCTCTTCATCTTCTGTAAATATTCCCCATGTCCATCCACCTGCAGCTGTTCCACCTAGTCCTTCTTCAAGCTGCGGAAGTGGAGCAACATCCCATTTTGCAAATTCTTCTTCTCCTAATGTTTCCTTCAGAAACGCCTCTTGCCAATTCCCGCCAAGGAACATCGCTGTACTTCCGGTTGCAATTTCTTGATTTAAATCACCTTCAGCACCATAACCAGCCAAGCGCTGCGGAGCAGCTCCTATAGTTACAGCCTCTTCAATCGTTGATAACACATTAAGCATTTTCTCTCTATTTTCCCCTTCACCGAAGACCGGTGTTCCATCTTCATCTACGAGCTCGCCGCCCTGTGCCCAGAATAATGGCCACAACGTTGTGATCGAAGCGCCTTCACCTCGTCCACCAGGGAAAATGAGCCCATTGTAACCATCCTCTTGTATTTCAAGAGAGATTTGCATCGCTTCCTCCCACGTTGTAGGTGGTTCACTTACTACTTCCGTGTTATAAAATAAAACCCTTGTATCCGTCCCCATATATAATCCATAAACTTTTCCATCTGGACCAGTAATGACATCTTGGGCAAATGGCAGGAAGTCATCCGCTTCAATTCCGTATTCCTCCATCAGATCATCTAAAGGCTGCAAGTACTCTATGTATCTTTGAAATAAATACCCATCTATTGCCGCAACATCAGGAGCTCGACCCGTGTTCGCTTGCTCAATTAAACGAGACATCGCTTCATCAATATTGGAAGATTGAATATCTATATTTAAATCAACATGCGGGAAATCCTCTTCAAATTCACTTACTTTTCCTGAAATATAATTCGCTGGTCCACTAATGGGAGATTGTGGAGAATAACCTGTAGATGTTGCCCACCTTAATTCAAATCTTTCAGCATCACTATCCTCCGAAGTCGTTTCTTCTCCCCCACATCCAACCGCTAGGATTGCAGCAACCACCGCACCAACCAAAACTTTTGTCATATTTTTCATATTGAATACTTCCCCCTCTTTTTTGTTAACGCTTACATTTTTCTGAAATGTGTTACTGCCTTCTAACAAAAACCTTCCCTTTTCTTCACAAGATCCGCTTTGGCTTCGCCACTACCACACCACCTCTCATATTAATGATATAACAACTTATAAATAATATATTATAGATAATACAAATGCATGTCAATATGTTTTTTTGCTAAATTCTAGCAATATTCACATTCTTTCTTTTTCACTCCCCTAACAGCTTGGTCAAAACACAAAGAGACCCACGGTGATGATTCCTCATTCCGTGAGCTTGTATGACGGCTAATAACCTTATGTTCTCATCACTGTGGATTCCCCTTCTATTAAGACAGCCTCAAGAAAGGTTTTCTCTGGGTATCTCTTGTTTTCAATTTGAGATACAATCGCTTCGGTTGCCTTCTTTCCCATTTCTTGTTGATTTTGTTTAACATGAGTAAATTGAAAACGATCCCTTGATTTTTTCGGACTGTCAAAACAGATGATCGATAAATCCCTCGGGACAGTAAGGCCTAATTCAAGCGCGGCAATCCTCGCTAGTACAGCAATATTGTAATGGACGGCAAAAATGGCTGTTATATTGGGGTGAGTTTGTAAATGGCCCTTTATCAATTGGATATCTCTATCTATTAACTCATCGTTCCTTTTATTTGTAGGCAGTTCAGAAGTGAGATCAGTCAGCCAAATGTCTTTATTCACCATAACCCCGCGTTCAGCATAGGCTTGAATAAAGCCATCGACTCGGTCCTCTATAGCAGAGATATCTTTAAACGGGGGCGAAAGGATCGCTATTTGCTGATGGCGTAAGTCGAATAAATAGTTGACAGCTTCCTTTGCTGCATTAATGTTATCGGTACAAATCGAGGTCGTGTGGATCCCTTTGAAATACCGATCAATGAGGACATGGGGGAATTTATTAATCGTTAGCTTTAACACTTCTTCATTAAAATACTCTCCTGAAACAGGTAAGATCATCATGCCATCTACTCCTAGTTGTAACAATGAGGCAATCGCTTCTTTTTCAAGCGAAACATCACCGAACGTTTGCTTCACGACAAGACTTGACGCGCACTGACTGGTCGCTTCGTTCAACGCCTTAAACAGATCAGCAACATGACTCTCATCAAAATCAGGAAAGACAAATCCAATCAAATACCCTTTACTTGATTCCGCCTGCAAAACTCCTTCGTTCTCCTTATTAATAACAAACGAACCTTTCCCAGGAATCCGTTCTATCATCCCATCATTAACGAGTTGGTCGAGCGCTCTTTTTGTTGTGATTCTACTTACCTTATAATAATCAATCAATTCTTTTTCAGACGGGATCCGATCCCCAACCTTATAATCTTGAGTCACAATCTTTTCTTTAATTTCTTCATAGATGATTTCATACCTCGGCTTTCGCTGAGTACTATCCAAAGATTTGGTCATGGTTCATTCCTCCTGTTCCCAATATAACATATTGATATAAATAACGACATGTCATTTATAATCCATTGTCGAAAAAAATCGATCTAGCCCTTCTAAAACTGATAGCCTCTCTCTTTAGAACTGAAGAGAGCCAGCTTTTTCGCGAGGCTATTGAAAAGGTCGCTTTTCACCTTTTTCATAGCCTCTTTTTTTGCTCAAAAACTGACTCTAGGAAAGGTATTATTCAACTAACATGAGAGCGATTACATAATAATGCTACTACCTTACTTCACCCATTCAGGCAGATCAATCCGAACCTCTTGACCTTGCGCCGCTGAACGAAGGGCACCATCAACAATTGCTTGATTGATCAGGATTTGTTCCCCTGGAATCGGAGCGGGCTTTCCTCCTTTGACAGAAACAACAAAGTCACGAACCTTTTCTGCAAAAATGTTCAACTGATGGGTTTTGACCGGAATAGCACTATCGACATGATGCCCCATCACATCGTGAAAAAGGCTGATAGAACCAATCCCACCGTCCCAAACACCACTCCACGGTCCACTCCCTGCTGGCGTTAGCTTTAATCCAGCACTTGTACCGAGAAACATCGTTGCTCCAAGCGTATCCATATGCATAGCCCATGACGTTTTAAAATTAAGTACTTTTCCACCTTCTAATCGTACGATTGCCACTGCAAAATCCTCTACTTCAAACTGATCCGCTTCTGGATGGTAGACGGGATTAGTCCCAAAATGGTTGGACGTATAGGCAGAAACTGTGAGAGGCTTTGGATTACCTAAAGCATGGAGAACTAAATCTAAAGAATAACATCCTATATCCGCCATTGCTCCGGCACCAGCTAACTCTTTGTTAATAAACGTTCCTCTTGGCATTCCACGACGACGACCACCGCCTGTTTCTACATAATAGACATTTCCTAATTTACCCGATTGAACAATCTCCTTTACCGCTTGCATATTCGGATCATACCGAGGTTGAAATCCAATCGATAGAATTTTCTCGGCTTTCTTCGCTACTTCTGTCATCTCAATCGCTTGTTCAAGTGTGACAGCCATTGGCTTTTCTACTAAAACATGCTTCCCTGCGAGCGATGAATCAATGCTCGTGCGGTGATGAGCAACATTCGGTGTACAAATGCTCACGCCATCAAGCTCTAATTCTAATAATTCTTGATAATTATTAAATGCCCGCGCATCCGAAAGTTCTAAATTCTCTACAAATTGGGTAGCTTTCCCTGGAATCACATCAGCAACAGCAACGACCTTTACATCATCCATTTCCTTATACGCCTTTGCATGCGCCGCTGCAATCCCCCCACTCCCAATAATGCCAATCCTTACTTCCCTCATACTTTACACCCTCCCTATACTTTTCCCTATAACAAATAACCATTACAGATCATAATCAAAACATTACAAGATATTTTTAAAATGACATATTAATATATACATTATATATAATATTATAGTATCAAGCGAGCTATTAATATGTCAAATAAATGTTCGATTATACAAACGGATCAGACAACTATTTTTCTCACTATAAAAAGGAATGTCTCATCGTTATAGATTTTAAAAACACAAAAAGTAACTACTTTTCCACGTAAGAGAGAAAAGCAGTTACTTCCTTCCATCCATATATATTCACAAATCCCGACAAGTACCAAGTACCTAATACTTCTCTTTCAAAAACTTCACAGACTGCTTAATCAGCGCTTTCAATACATCAACATCAATGTCTGTTACTTTATTAATGTATACACACGCTTTTCCTGTCGTATGCTTGCCAAAGTCCTTTAACAATTCTTCTCTTGCTGTATCTCCCGTTGCAAAATACAAACTGATTTTTGCTTTCCGAGGAGAAAAGCCAACAAGCGGTGCATCGCCCTCATGTCCAGATTCGTATTTGTAATGATATAAACCAAACCCTATAATGCTCGGTCCCCACATTTTCGCTTGATAGCCTGTTGTCTCCGTAAAAATATCCAATAGTTTAAAGGCGTCTTCCCGTTTCTTTGGACTTTTAACCGTTTCAATAAATTCGATGACACTGTTATCGGTTTCTTTTGTTTTAAGTTCGTATATAGTCACTCACTCCTTCAATATGTCTTAATACTAGAAGATTCTCTACTCCTTATAAAATCTCCTTGTTTCGAAATAGCAAACAAAAAGAGAAATATAGAGTAATAATGAAACGGTCGACGATAATATTAATGAACAAATGCAGTTTGACGAGGAGGAGAAACATGGAAACAAAACGAATTAAACACACGGCTTTTTTCAACTTAAAATACCCAGTCGATTCACCTGAAACTGAGCGTTTCTTACAGGATGGCAAGGAAATCTTATCGGACATACCCGTTGTCAACCAGTTCGAAGTGTTGCGCCAAGTAAGCCCAAAATCTGAATATGATTTCGGTTTTTCAATGGAATTTAACAGCCAGGCCGATTATGATGCTTATAATAGCCACCAAAGTCATCAGGAATTTGTGGAAAATCGTGGGAAAGTAGAAGTCGTTAAATTTCAAGAAATCGATTGCCTTACATTAGATCAATAAGAATGGATCAACAGGGTAAGAGGGGCACACGAATGGATTCGTTGACCCTCTTTTGCAATTTCTACTCGCTCATTACGAACACACAACATTTGCATACAGTTGTTTATAATCGACAAGTGCCTAGCACTTAATATTACTACTCACTCTAAACAAAACGCGAGACAACACAAAAACTACGGTAGCAATTAACAACATGACTATTAAAGGGATCATTGAAGTCTGACCAAACGTAACTTTCTGACTCACATTCCCATCGATTGAAGGTAAATCAAGAGTAAGAAAAGCGGTTAATACGACACCTGAAAGAATTTGAAAACCAACGTACAGCAAAAGAAAACTACTGATAAAAACAAGATATTTAACCGGGCGGTGCTGGCACCTCCCGCTATTTTCCTTTACTGATCTGTCCAATCCCAAGTTCTTTCGCTTCTTTATACAATGCTTTCAGAAAGCTTATCGTCATTAAGGCCATAATAATGGAAAATGGCAAAGCTGCAGCAATCATTGTGTTTTGTAATGCTTGCAGCCCACCTGTGTATAACAGCACAAGAGCTGTCGCTGAAAGCATCACTCCCCAAATCAATTTAATCTTCGTACCCGGTGAATGCGATCCATTTGTGGTCATCATCCCTAACACATACGTCCCAGAATCCGCTGATGTGATAAAAAATGTTCCAATCAAAATCATCGCAAGGATAGAAGCAAGAAATCCGAACGGAAAATGAGATAATACTCCAAACAGTGATTCTTCTGTCGCTAGCGTAGAAATTGTCGCAATGCCATCATGTTCAAGCGTAATGGCTGTGCCACCAAACGTTGAAAACCATAAGAAACCGACAATCGACGGGACAAACAAAACCCCAAATACAAACTCACGAATCGAACGTCCTTTTGATACCCTCGCAATAAAGATACCGACAAATGGTGCCCAAGCAATCCACCATGCCCAGAAAAAAATCGTCCATCCATCAATCCAGTCGCGTAAATCCATATCCGTTGGCAAAATCCGAAAACTCATCGCCGGTAAGTTTTGAATATACAATCCAATTGAGTGCGTGAATAATTCTAAAATAAAAACCGTCGGACCAACAATAAACATGACTAAAAATAACAACACCGCCAGCCCCATATTGACATTGCTTAAAATTTTAATTCCCTTTTTCAACCCAGTCCAAGCTGAGATCATAAAGAGCACCGTCACAATAAGAATGATAATAAATTGAACACCTATTGTAACAGGAACATTAAAAAGATAAGATAACCCCCCGTTAATCTGCACCGCACCAAACCCAAGCGTCGTCGCAACCCCTACAACTGTTGCAATTACTGCGAGAATATCGACAAACTTTCCCGTTATACCATTTACGTGTTCACCAAAAATCGGCTTTAGCGTTGCACTAATTAACCCACGCTCTCCATGACGAAAATTAAAATAGGCCAATACTAACGCAACAATGCCATAGATCGCCCATGCATGCAGCCCCCAATGGAAAAAGGTATAACGCATCGCATCTCTGATCGCTTGATCAGACCCGAGTTCCCCAGTTGGAGAACTAACTGCATAATGATGAATCGGCTCAGCTGCTCCCCAAAACACAAGCCCAATTCCCATCCCTGCACTAAATAGCATCGCAAACCATGTAGGTCTTGAAAATTCAGGCTTACTATCCTGCTTCCCTAACCGAATCCGCCCCACAGGACTGATCAAGAAATACAAACAAACAATCGTAAGTAACGTTACAATGATGAGATAATACCAACCAAACGACTCAGCAATAAAAGTCTGAATATTAGCTGTCACTTGTTCTAACCACTCAGGAGCGATTACCCCAACAAGAACAAGAAGCGCAAGTATGCCAACAGAAATATAAAACACACTCGTTCCTTTTTTCACCTTAAGCTCTCCTTTCTTCCAACCAAATGTAATGGTATTTTATCCTCTTCCCTGCGCTTCAATACGTCGGCATCAATGAGAGCTTAACCGACAAAAAACGGGAGGTGCCTGCCCCCCCGATTAATTCACTCCTTGTTTTTTTTCCATGTATTCGTTATTGCGCTCTGTCTCTTTGCTTCCAAATAACCCGACATAGCCTGCGACCAATCCGCCAATTGCCACAGCGGCAACGACCGCAAAGACGAAGGGAACTCCCCCTGCTGTTAAAGCAATTCCTGTCAAAATCGGTCCTAAGGTCGATCCGATATCCCTTGTAAAAAACACGACCGATAAAGCCGTTCCCCTTATTGGTGCAAACCAATTGACGACAATGGCAGCCACCATCGGAAACACCATTCCTAGCGAAACACCTGATAAATATAAGAGAGTCACAAGCAAGACAATTGATGTTGTCAGTTCAAAGAAATACAACGGAATGTTAAACAACATTGCCGTTACCACCACTCCGACTAATCCAATAAAAAGAAGCCATTCTCTTGAAACATGAGATAATAACCATCTGGATATATTCGTACCGGTAAACACGCCTAACGGAATTGCCATAAATACAAACCCCGTCCAATTGGCATTAATTTCAAAAAAATCAGCTAGCAAAAACCCAATGTTTGTATGATAACTTAAAATAATAAACGATGCCCCTGCCCCCGCTATACAAATCATAATGAACTTAGCATTTTTGATTGTATGTACCGCTTTTTTAAAAGAAAAGCTTTGAATTTTCACATTGTCAGCTACGTTTAAGTTCTTATACAAGAAAACCGTCACGGTCACCGACCAAATCGCCAAAAACAAGAAAACAAACCGCCAATCAAGGAAAATTCGCATCACCGCTCCAATGGCCGGCCCTGCCGCCGCCCCCATACTAAAATACATTTGAAACACGGTAAGGGCTTTGTCTCGACCTTTCTCCTCATACATATCAGTAATTAATGCGCTTCCACATATGCTCGCCGCTGATATACTAAGCCCTTGAATTATGCGAAGGACAATCACCCATTCAATCGTTTGTGCAAAAAATATCGCAAAGCTACTCACACTAAAAACAGATAAACCAAGTAACAATACATTCTTCGCTGGATACCGGTCCACAACGGGACCATAAATAAGCTGAGCGATCGCTTGAGCAATCGTGAACCCGGCAACTGTAAGCGAAATTTCTAAATTGGATGCCTGCAACTCATCTCGAATCAAAATAATACTTGGGATGAAAATCAACTGTGACAACGTTGTTAACATTCCCGCCAATGATAACAAATGAAGGTTAGCTCTGTTATTTGGTTGACTCATAATATACCCTTCTATCTAAATTTATTTATACATTCACTATTAAGAATGCCGAAAACTTCAAGATTTTTTTTCCATATACTAGTATGTTATCACTCGATCCTTTATCAAGACAGGGTAAGCATTCGACAAACTTCGGGCGGTGCCTGGTACGGAGAGGAGAAAAGGAGAGCCACCATTTGTGTGCTCTCCTCACTCATTATCAATGATGTTACATAAGCGGCAAACTGACCGTCACCCTTGTCCCACTTTCTAAATTCTCAAGGCGCATTGCGCCTTTGTGCTCTTGGATGATTCGTTGCGATATTGATAAGCCAAGTCCTGTTCCTTCTTCTTTTGTTGAAAAAAACGGTTCACCTATTCTTCCGATGATCGATAATGGAATGCCAGCCCCATTATCGACCACTTCAATGACAGCTTCTTTTTCATTTCGGATTTTAACGTAAATCATTACTTTTCCACCTTCATCACCGGCTGCTTCAATTGCATTTTTCACTAAATTAATCATGACTTGTTTTATTTGCGACTTATCTACATCCACGTATAACATAGTCGATTCCAATGAAAGCGTAATGTCTACATTATGCAGGGTTGCTTCATTTCTCATAAATTCAACCGTCTCATTCACAATATCATTTAGATTGGAGTTCTCTCTTTTTGGCGCACTTGGTTGCGTCGCCATGAGAAAGTCATTCACGAGTTGATTCATTCGGTCCATTTCACTTATGACAATATCGCGAAATTGATTCTCTTTTTGGTCTTCAAATAAAAATTGGACAAATCCTCTTACGGATTGCATTGGATTTCGTAACTCATGTGCCAATCCAGCTGATAGTTGCCCGAGCAAGGATAATTTTTCAAGACGAATCAATTTATCATCAAACTCATCATAACTTGACTTTGTTGCGTTTTCGATAATAACGGACACAACCGATGATAAACGTCTGATCGTCTCTATTTCTTGTTTCGTAAAAGCATATGGATTTGGATCGATCGCACAAACGGTGCCAAACAACTTTCCATTTGAAAGGTAGACTGGCATGCCAAGGTACGATCCAATATTGGCTTCATATATAGCATCAAACACACTAGCTCTCGCGTCTTTTTTTGTATCATGTATTATTAACGGTTCCCGACCGTCACAAGGAATCAGACTTCATATCGAATGGTCTTTAGGTAATTCCATGCCCTCTTCCAAGGAACAGCCATTTCGATTAAACACTTTAATCACTTTAAATGTTTCTTCAATATGACTGACAAAAAGTGTTCTTGCTCCAATTGACTGACTCGAAAACCACAACATATCTTCCAACGCCTGTTCAAAACGACTCGTCACAACGATCCCCCCTAAAAACAAAGCAAACCAATTACAATGGAGCTTTCTCTCTTTACTCAAATAAATAATTAAAAAACAATTACACTAGCCTACTATCATCTTACCAGTAAAATCCCTTGTTTTCCTGTGTAAAATGAACCTTCTTTTTCGATGTGTGCCTAGCACCTCCCGATATTCGACAAACTTCAGGGCATACTAGGTACTTGACACATAAATCAAAGAGGAGTAAATTCTCCTTATCATACAAAATACATGTTAACCTTTTATTCGCTTAATCTAAGTTTTTAGAGCGGGGGAACCAAATGGGATGGCTAGAAATCGTCCTTGGGGTGAATCTTACTATGTAAGAGGGGATACTCTTAAGTCCCTAATCCGACAGCTAACCTCGTCAGCGTTTTTTTTGAGAGAAAGGGTCTTATACAGGACCATTCTTTACGATGGTCTTTTTTATATGCAAAAAAAGGAGTGAATATAAATGGCAGATAAAAAGAAGCAATTTGCTGTAATTGGTTTAGGACGATTCGGAGGAAGTGTGTGTAAGGAGTTATACAATATGGGACACCAAGTGTTAGCCATCGATATGAATGATACAAAGGTGAATGAATTTGCAGCATTTTCAACGCATTCGGTTATTGCAGATTCCACTGACGAAAAAGCATTGCAATCTCTAGGGATCAGAAATTTTGAATATGTCATCGTAGCCATCGGTGATAACATCCAATCAAGTATTTTAACAACACTCGTTTTAAAAGAAATGGAAGTTCCAAATGTTTGGGTCAAAGCACAAAATGTTTATCATCATAAAGTTCTTGACAAAATTGGTGCAGACCGCATTATTCATCCTGAGCAAGATATGGGAATTCGGATCGCTCAGCATTTGGCCTCCGAAAAAATTGTTGATTATATCGAGTTATCAGATGAATATAGCATTGTCGAGTTGCTCGCGACAAAAAAAATCGATAATCGTTCCCTCGTTGATTTACATGTTCGAGCAAAATATGGATGTACTATATTAGCCATCAAACGCGGTGAGGATATTAATGTTTCTCCACTGCCGGATGACACGATTTATGAAAAGGATATTCTTATTGTGATTGGTCACAAAAACGACCTTAAACGATTCGAGGAAGAAGGTATGTAACGATGTCTCTTTTGACAAAAGGCATGTTTCATCGAAAAATTCAAATGTCACCTCCACAAATTTTAGCGATCAGTTTTTTAATCGCAATTGTGATAGGTACCTTTTTATTAAAGCTTCCACTTGCAACAAATGAAGGCATCAGTTGGATCGATGCCCTTTTTACCGCAGCTTCGGCGACAACGGTCACAGGTCTTGTTGTCGTTGATACAGGAGAGACGTTTACCGTCTTTGGTCAAATTGTCATCATGCTTTTAATTCAAATTGGCGGTCTAGGATTAATGACGTTTGCTGTTTTAATTGTTCTAGTTTTAGGCAAAAGAATTGGATTAAAAGAGCGAATGATCGTCCAAGAAGCATTAAATCAAACATCTATTGGAGGCGTTATACGACTCGTTAAAGTCTTGTTACTGTTTGCTATTGTTATAGAATTAGTAGCCACTATTTTCCTATCATTCCGCTGGGTACCTGAGTATGGCTTTGCATTTGGCGTGTACACAAGTGTTTTCCATGCGATTTCCGCCTTTAATAATGCCGGGTTTTCGCTTTGGTCTGATAGTTTAATAAGCTACGTCAGTGACCCCGTTGTAAATATTCTTATTACCTTATTGTTTATAACGGGCGGAATTGGCTTTACCGTTCTTTCTGACTTGTGGCATACAAAAGAATTTCATCGTTTATCGCTGCACACGAAATTAATGCTTGTTGGTACACTCGCCATCAATATTGTTGCCATGTTTTTGTTTTTTTCACTCGAATATACAAATCCTGCGACTTTAGGGGCTTTAGATTTTGGCGAAAAGCTCTGGGCTTCCTACTTTCAAGCTGTTACGCCTAGAACAGCAGGTTTTAATTCACTAGACATCAGCAGCATGACAACTGGCTCGATTGTCTTTATGCTTTTGCTGATGTTTATTGGAGCAGGTAGTGCATCGACAGGCAGTGGGATTAAAGTGACTACTTTTATTGTCATTGTGATGGCAGTCTGGACATTTTTAAGAGGAAGAAATGAAACGGTTGTGTTTGAGAGAACGATAAAAAATCATATCGTCATCCGTTCCTTAGCGATTGTTGTCATAAGCTTATTTGCGGTGTTTCTTTCGATCTTTGCGTTATCCATCACCGAAAACGCTCCTTTTTTAATGATTGTCTTTGAAGCATTTTCTGCATTTGGCACCGTTGGGTTGTCAATGGGATTAACAGGAGACCTATCTCCTATCGGGAAAGAAATCATCATTGTCTTAATGTTTATTGGGAGAGTTGGACCTTTGACATTAGCCTTTTCCTTAGCAAGAACGCAAAAATCGAATATCCGTTATCCAGACGGAGAAGTTTTCACAGGGTGAAAATCGGGAGGTGCCAGGCACTTCCCGATTTTTTTCAATCCGATGTTTACTTCCTTCAAAAAAAGGTTATCTAACAAGTAATTCAACTTTAAAGGAGGAGTTCATCATGCTTTACAAAGCTAGTACTATTCAATCTTGTACCGTACAAGCAACAGACGGTGAATTAGGAAAAGTGAAAGATTTGTACTTTGATAGTGAAAAATGGACGATCCGTTATTTAGTTGTTGATACATTAAAATGGTTACCAGGAAAAAGAGTGCTCGTTTCTCCCGTCTCTTTCGACAATGTCGAGTTAGATGATAACAACATTTCGATTTTTTCATCAACAGACCAAATAAAAAACAGCCCTTCAGTAGAAGAGCATCAGCCAATCACTCGTATAAAGGAATTAGAGCTTCATAACCATTATGGTTGGTCACCATATTGGGTTGGCGGCGGTTTGTGGGGACCTGGCAACCTCCCCCTCCTATCCACGAAAGAAGACGAGCAATATGTATCCCAGTTAGAGGATGACCAATCCTTTTTAAGAAGTGTTAACGAACTGAAAGGACAAGTATTTGGCTATGCCGTCAAAGGAATCGATCATGATGAGTTAGGAACGGTCGTTGACTTTGTCATTGATGATAACTCGTGGGTGATTCATTATCTCATCGTCGATACAGGCGATTGGCTGCCAGGAAGAAAAGTTGCCATTTCTCCTGAATCCATTGACTCCATCAATTGGGTGGAAAAAGACATTATGATCAATCTAAAAGCAGAAGAAGTAGAAGAACACTCAACGGAAACAGATTCCGTTCTGGAACTTGAGGAAATTCCAGTCGATAACTTACGAACAAGACACCTGTTAAATAAATAAGATTGTTATTGCAAGGCCACTGAAAAAGGTTGCTTTTTACCTTGTTCAGTGGCCTTTAAGCAATGAGTGTAGCCGTTGCCTTTGGTGTTAGAAGTGTCTCACACCTTAAAGCCTGCTATGAGTGGGTTTCTCAATCCGCGGGCGCGCAACGTGCGGAGCCATTGCTTCTTCCTCGGTAGACTTTTTCAGCGGCCTTTGCTTACACACATCGACCAAAATTCAAATTGGTGACTCAATGAATTGATTTCATGAGTCACCTTTATTCTTTGATAATTACCCCTGACCAAGATTCTCCAATACAAATTACGAATACTTACCAAAAGTTGTAAATGGCTTATACGGCTGTCGATACGTTTTCTTTCTTTGATTGCTTGTTTGGATTAACCGATGAGCTTTTTCTAGAAGGGAGATCTCACTTTGTTGAAGGGGTTTCATATGGCAGACTTTATTTCTAATGGTAATCGTTTGACGTAGTAGTTTGTAATCATTCAGTGTGATGGGGAGAAGTTGATACGTTTCAATGTGGGTCAAGATGTTTGCATACGTATCATTGACATATAGATGCTGTTGCCGGTTTATCTTTTTAAGTAAAAGATTTTTCAAATTCGTTTCGATGTCATATAAAAGCGAATACGCCTCTAGTAACATGTTTTTTTTATCTTTCATATCTACCCTCCCATTTATTTAGATCGTACTATAATTTTATTTCTACAGCTTGGACCTATATTCCTTCTAAAATTTGTAAAAAAGAAAGGACTCTGTAATAGAGTCCTTCAGTCATTACGCTTTGTTTACGTTTGTAGCTTGAAGTCCACGTTGACCTTGCTCAGTGTCAAATGTAACTTTTTGGCCTTCGTCTAAAGATTTAAAACCTTCGCCTTGGATAGCTGAGAAATGTACGAATACATCATCTCCACCTTCAATTTCGATGAAACCGAATCCTTTTTCTGCGTTAAACCATTTTACTGTACCTTCTTGCATGTGTGTTTCCTCCTAATGTGGCTATAGCCCACAATTTATTACTATTATTGCTCAATTAGATATCAAAGGCGAAAAGTTTAAACTCTTCTTCTTTCTTACAGACCGAACAAAAATAATTCTTATTAAGCTTAACAGATAGCATTTGGAAAAGCAAATACTATTCATGAAAACGGAAACATTTCTTAAAATAATAGATGAGTGGTAGAATTCAAAAAAGAAGAAACGGCCTATTCATAGTCGAAGACATGAGGCGTTTCCCTTCTTTTTCTGTGCTAAAATCGTATGTTCGTTCAGTTATTTTGTTACACAAAATCAATCATCATATCCATTCGGATGGTTCCGATGCCAGTTCCAAGCGTGCGTCACCATCGTGTCCAAACGAGAATAATCTGGATTCCAGCCGAGTTCTGTCCGAGCCTTATTAGAAGAAGCAATCAAAACGGCAGGATCTCCTGTTCTTCTTGGGGCTGTGAGCGACTTAATATCGATGCCGGTAACAGCTTTGCACGTTTCAATGACTTGTTTAACAGAAAAACCATTGCCATTTCCTAAATTATAAACACCACTTACACCTTCACCCTCTAACCGTTGCAAGGCAAGATAATGAGCTTGCGCGAGATCGAGAACATGAATATAGTCGCGAATACAAGTTCCATCTTCAGTCGGATAATCATCTCCAAACATGCTCACATGTTCTCTTTGTCCTAATGCCACTTGAAGAACGATGGGAATGAGATGAGACTCTGGTTGATGATCTTCGCCTATCGAACCTTCTGGGTCTGCACCTGCAGCATTAAAATAACGAAGACAAATCGATTTTAACCCATATGCTGCGTCTGCCCACTTCAGCATTTTTTCAATCGCTAGCTTCGTTTCGCCATATGGATTTGTTGGGATTGTAGGGAAATCTTCCGTAATCGGAACCGATTCCGGCTCACCATACGTAGCTGCTGTTGAAGAGAAAACAAACTTCTTCACCTCATGTTCCACTGCTTTTTTGATTAATTGGTAACTGCCGATCACATTATTTTCATAATACTTTAAAGGGTCTTTCATGCTTTCTCCGACAAGCGAATCCGCTGCAAAATGAATCACAGCCGAAATTTCATTTTCGGTGAAAATTTTATCTAAAAGGTCCGCATCAGCTAAGTCCCCTTCGTAAAAAGTTGTGCCTTCAACTGCTTTGCGATGCCCTGTCTGTAAGCTATCTAATACAACAAACGATTCGTTCTTCTGTTTTAAATACAATAACGTATGGCTCCCAATATAGCCAGCCCCACCCGTAACGAGGATTGTCATCGTTCCACTCCTTTTCATACTGTTATAAATTAATAGTACTTAGCTTTTCCAATTATTTCAATAGAGAAATCGGGAAATGCCTGGTACTTATATGCAACAATAAAAAACCCAGCTATCATTTAATTACAAGCTGGGCTTTCATTTCTTCATTTGACAACTTCGGGAGGTACCAGGTACCTAGGCTGTCTCTCGCACTTTTTCCTCCACTGGTTTTTCCTTCGATAAGAACCAACCACCTAAAGCAATTAAGATTAGCACAACATAGAACGTCATTTTCCATGCGGTTGAATGAGCAAAATCATGAGGCAATACGTGTAATGCAGGGTGAGACAACGTGTAGACGGCTAGCTTTACCCCAACCCATCCCACAATCATAAACGCCGCAATCTCTAAGCCCGGTCTAGCGTGCAACAGTCGGACAAATAGATTGGCTGCAAAACGCATAATAACAAGACCAATAAATCCACCAGCAAAAATAACGAGGAACTTTCCTCCATCTATTCCACCAATCGCCGGTAAGCCTGAATCTGGTAAAACAACAGCTAAGGCAACAGCGGCCAGAATCGAATCAACCGCAAACGCAATGTCCGCTAGTTCCACTTTAAAGACCGTGCCCCAAAAGCCAGATTTCTTTTTCTTCTTTTTCTTATCATTTTCTTCTGTGCCTTCACTGTTTTCCTCGGCTTTTTTAATAATTAATTTTCTAAAGATATGATTACATGCAATAAATAAAAGATAAAGCGCACCAATTGCTTGTACTTGCCATACATCTATTAAGAAGGAAATCGCAAATAATGAAGCAAATCGGAAAACAAAGGCTCCAGCAAGTCCGTAAAATAAGGCTTTCTTTCTTTCTTCTTCTGGCAAATGTTTCACCATTATCGCTAAAACAAGTGCATTGTCCGCTGCAAGTAAGCCTTCTAATAAGATCAGCAGCAAAAGAACCCAGCTGTATTCTAATATGATTGATAGTTCCATGTAATGAAAAACCTCCTGTAAATGAAATGTCATATGTAACAGCTATATTGAAAAAGATTTCCTTCCCCCTTACTACCCACCCCTCCTTAGTCGTTTATTCGCATATTTAGAATCTCTCAAACTCAAACTAGACTCGTAAAAACATATAAAAAAACCCTTACCGAATACGGCAAAGGTTTTTTGAAAACAGAAAAAGACCTTTACCATAATACAAGTAAAGGTCTTGCTAACAACGTAATGTCGCCAACAAAGCCGGGAGTATGCACTCCGTAATGACGACTTTATTGTAAAAGCTACTCCCCTTTAGGGAAACTATTCAATTAATATAATATTGATAATAATACGTCCATAGATCAAATTTGTCAATAAGGTGAACAAAATTAATAACATAAGCAGTTGATAATTTTTATAAATTACACATAGATATCCCCAATTGGATTATACTGAATAAAATACGATAGTACTAGCAGAGAAAGGAACATCGACATGACAAATGAAACACCTAAAAAGAAAATCAATCTCCAAGAAGCAATCAGACAACAACTCGAAAACAAAAAGAAGCAAACATCCGCAGGAAAACCAAATAACCACTTAAATCAATCAACAAAGAAATTGCAAAGCCAGCAAACCAAAAAGCAAAATAATCAAAAAAGAAGAACGGGCGTGTAGTACTGACGCGAATGAGCGAAAGAAGGATGGCGGTAAATTAGCCATCCTTCTTTTTGCGTACCAATTCGGTAGGTGCCAGGCACTACTTCTTTTCACTTTTTAACGTAAACGTTACTTTATTGGCAAGAAACAAAGATCGTGACCTATGAATTGGTTGCTGCGTTTGATCAAATGCAGTAGTTTCAATTGAATAAAGCGGTGTCCCTATATCGCATTGAAATAAATTAGCCTCATAAGTTGTTGCATAAACGACATTTAGCGTTTTCTCGGAACTTTTTATAACAATGTCATATTAACTGCTCATACAAAGGTTTCTGACTTGCTTCATTTAATTTCATAGACATCCCTCACCACTCCATCATTTTCCGTACATGATCTAGTATCTTTTTTCGTAATTTTTTGTAAATTAAAACGTCTCTTTTTTCATAAAGAGTGGTAGAGGATCCACCAAAAAGTTCACCTTTTGACGCATCCTCAAAAAATAATATTCAAATAAATAAATGGTGACAATTCCACCACTCTTGTAATTAATTGATCACAAATTTCTTCTCATTTTGCCGAATCTGTTTCCATACGACCTTCTTCTAATATTTGTTAATTTCTTCATCATCAAAATTTGGAGTTAATTAGTCTTTCGGAACCACCTTTGTAGAAGTTACTCATCCAGTCAGCATCGGTAATATCCCCTGATGTAATGGTACATGTTCATTTATGACTTGGACTGCACGGCTGTGCAGTCCAAGTCTATTGCATTAAAACCATGCAGTGGTTCCGCCCATTGCTTCCGAGTTTTTTCTGGAAAGGTAAAGTTCGACCTTTCCAGAAAAAACTCTTTAGTAAGCTACTTTAAACATAAAAACGGGAGGTGCCAGGCACCTCCCGATTCTAACTTACATATATGGACATACTTTTAGGGCGTGCCAGACACACTACGTTAGTTTATAAACGATCCCTTGGTAAGGTTTTAGTTCAAACAAATCAATTTCTTTTGGTGTGTCCTCATAGTTGTTAATTACAAGTTCTTTTGATTGATAGTTAATTAATTCAGGAAGTTCAAACCTTACCACTTCACTTTTGAAATTACAAATAACTAACCACTTTTCGTCTCCTAACGTTCTTGTATAGGCAAAAATGTCTTCAGAATCTTCATGAATTAATTCAAATTCCCCATATACAACAATTTCGTTATCTTTTCGTATTTGGATAAGTTTTTTATAATAATGAAAAATGGAATTTGGATCTTGCAGCACTTTCTCTGCATTGATCTCTTTATAATTCGGGTTCACTTTAATCCACGGTGTTCCTGTTGTAAAGCCAGCATTTTCTGTGTCATCCCACTGCACTGGTGTTCTTGCATTATCACGGCCACGCTCATAAATTGCCTGCATGACTTTATTTGGATCTTTTCCTTGTTCATTGACTGCTTCATTGTACATATTTAATATTTCTAGATCACGATAATCATCAATTGATTCAAAGGCAACATTGGTCATTCCAATCTCTTCGCCTTGATAAATGTACGGTGTTCCCTTCATCATATGAAGACATGTCGCAAGCATTTTTGCTGACTTCTCATAATGCTCTTTATCATTTCCAAAGCGCGATACCGCACGTGGTTGGTCATGATTGTTCCAGTACAAGCTATTCCAGCCATTATCCGCTAAGCCGTACTGCCATTTTGACAAAATCTCTTTAAGCTCTGTTAGTTTCCAAGGCTGTGGTGTCCACTTTCCTCCAGGACCATTTCCGACATCAACATGTTCAAATTGAAAGACCATGTTTAACTCGTTACGTTCTGTTCCCGTATAAAGTTTTCCTTGTTCTGCATTCACACCAGGCATTTCACCAACAGTAAGTACATCATAGTTTGACAGCACTTCTTTGTTCATTTCCTGTAAAAATTCATGAATACGCGGTCCGTTCATAAAGTACTGTGATCCGTCACCGTATTTGTTATCGCCATGAATCTCACCATCAGGATAGTTGTTATCTTTTGAAATAAAGTTAATGACATCCATACGTAAACCGTCAATTCCTTTTTCAAGCCACCACGTCATCATCTTGTATACTTCTTGACGCAATTTTTCATTTTCCCAGTTTAAATCTGGCTGCTTTTTACTAAAAAGGTGTAAGTAATACTCACCAGTCGCCTCATCGAATTGCCACGCTGAACCTCCAAAGACTGAACCCCAATTAGTTGGTGGTTTACCATCTGTTCCAGGCTTCCAAATATAATAGTCGCGATACGGATTATCCTTTGATTTTCGTGACTCGGCAAACCATGCATGTTCATCAGAAGAATGATTAACAACAAGGTCCATTACAATTTTCAAACCACGGTCATGTGCGCCCTGAAGG
Organism: Halalkalibacter kiskunsagensis; assembly: GCF_037027555.1. Taxonomy (NCBI): domain Bacteria; kingdom Bacillati; phylum Bacillota; class Bacilli; order Caryophanales; family Bacillaceae; genus Halalkalibacter; species Halalkalibacter kiskunsagensis. The sequence continues at coordinate 77,885 of NZ_JAXBLX010000023.1, forward strand.
AGCTCATCAAAATCATCCATTGTCCCAAACTCGTCCATAATGTTTTGGTAATCACTAATATCGTAGCCATTATCATCGTTTGGCGATTTGTATACGGGCGAAAGCCAAATGACATCAATGCCAAGCTCTTTTAAATAATCAAGCTTAGAAATAATTCCTCGCAAGTCACCGATCCCATCTCCATTTGCATCCATAAAACTTCGCGGATAAATTTGATAAACAACACTCTCTTTCCACCATGCCTTTTCCATTCTTTCCACACCTTTCTTTATCTAATTAGGTTAACTGGTACTATAAAAGGTTGTTCAAAGCAGTAAGAAACTTACTTCATAACTGGCTTTTATTTAATCGCTCCTTTTGTCACTCCACTAATAATCCATTTCTGTGCAAATAAATACACAATTAACATCGGTA
>NZ_JAXBLX010000024.1:0-78258 GCF_037027555.1 Halalkalibacter kiskunsagensis
GGATTTGGGGAGGTACTTCCTTTTTTATGCCTTGGAACCCTTGAGACACAAGGGATGATATTTATGAAATTCACTCATTTTATCTGAAAATTAGGTATAATGATAAGTAACTTTATTTGGAGTGTGATGTTTAGATGGACGATGTTCCGTCAAGTACGATCGCGTTTTTAATCCTGCTTTTATTACTGTCTGCTTTTTTCTCATCAGCCGAGACCGCTTATTCTAGTGTAAACAAAATTCGACTTCGAAATTATGAAGGAGAAGGGAGGTTGGGAGCAAAGACAGCAGTTTACATTGCTGAGAATTTTGATAAGACGCTGTCGACGCTATTAGTCGGTAATAATCTTGTAAACATTGCAGCCGCAACGCTTTCATCTCAAATAGCTACTCAATTATTTGGACCTAGTTTGGGCGTATTTATTAGTACGTTTGTTGTAACCATTTTGGTTTTGATTTTTGGAGAAATCATTCCCAAATCATTAGCAAAGGAATATGCAGAGGTATATGCGTTAAAAACATCTGGAGTTTTGTTTGTCTTAATCCAAGTCTTCTATCCCGTGACGTGGATTTTTTTGCAAATCAAAAAACTTGTTTCAATCTTTGTCAGAAACAAAGAGATGGTCCCTTCCGTTACAGAAGAAGAAATAAAATTGCTCGTACAAATTAGCGAAGATGAGGGCATCATTGGGAAAAATGAGAAAGAGCTGGTTCACAGATCTCTTGAATTTGATGATATTATCGTTAATGAGATTTTAAAGCCTCGTCCTGATATGGTTGCAATAGAAGTCAATCAACCAGTAGATGAGATAAAAGAAATCTTTTTTAAAGAACATTTCTCAAGAATTCCTGTATATGAAGGAAACATTGATAATATTATTGGGATCTTATCAGAACGTGACTTTTTTACTACGTACATTCAACAAAATGAAAATATGAATATTAAATCAATCCTGCGCAATCCATTGTTCGTAGTAGAATCGATGAAAATCTCTGCCTTATTACCTGAGTTACAAAAACAAAAGGTGCATATCGCTATCGTAATCGATGAATTTGGTGGAACGTCAGGCCTAATAACGCTTGAAGATATTTTGGAGGAAATCGTTGGGGAAATTTGGGATGAACATGATATTAGTATTAAGCAAGTGAAACAACTAGGGCCGTCAAGTTATGTGTTCAATGCAGATTACTCGATTGATGATTTCGCCGAGTTTGTTAATATGGATGCTCCACTTACATCGAATCATACTCTCGGTGGATGGCTAATAGAAGAATTTCAACGAGTACCACAAGAGGGAGAAGAATTTTCTTATCAAGATCTTAACTTGAAAATAACGAAGGCTGAGAAAAAAAGAATCCGTCAAATTCAAATTAATATCAATCAAAAGCAAGAAAGTGTTGAGTTCGCAAATTAATATGAGTGTGAGCAAGTTATCTGATGATAGCTTGCTCTTTTTGGTTTACATATAATATTGATTGCCATTAGCCCCCAAAGTGATAAGTTGACTATGAAGCTATTTGTTAAAAATTGTTATCGATCCTTGTCTTCTACCATAATCGTGAGTGCAGTATACTAGATGAATGAACATAGAGTTGTTATAAAGAAATAAATACAAGTCTCTACAAGTAAACCTTTTAAGTAGAATCCTTAAGCAACTATATGTCACACTCTCATATCGGTAATTATTTGCAGTAGCAGATTTTTTTCTAGGAATTTACTGGAACGGATATTTGCTCGGTAAGGCTCGATCGTGGGGTTTGTATATTTCTATGATGATTTGAGTTTGGGTTGTTTTCATTTTAGGCTTCACACAATTTATTCCCTAAATAGAAAGAAACGAATATTGAATAAGAAGGTTCGTTTTTTCCTTTTTATAAGAGAGGAAGTTTTAAAAAAAGATATGGAGAATACAATATAATATTAAAAAATAGATACAATTAACTTGTTGGGACTAGGCTTCCTTGAACATATTTTTCAGATTATCTTCATTTTGATAGTGTTTTCCTGTAATATATATTTATAGGAGATATTATGACCTAGTCATAATTGTAAAGTTAGGGTGATAAAATGAAACGGGTTGGAATCATTGGTGTTGGTTCTTATGTTCCAGAAACAATTGTGACAAATTACGATTTAGAAAAGAATGTAGATACAACTGATGAATGGATTAGGACAAGAACTGGAATTGAAGAACGTAGAATTGCTAGTGAAGATATAGATACGTCAGATATGGCAATTATTGCAGCTCAAAAAGCTATTGCTGATGCCAAATTATATCCTGAGGATATAGATTTGATTTTAGTTGCAACTGCAACACCTGACTATGCTTTTCCATCTGTTGCCTGTATCGTGCAAGAAGCTCTTGGTATGCATCATACACCAGCAATGGATATAAGCGCTGCATGTTCTGGATTTATTTATGCCTTAGTAACGGGGAAACAATTTGTTGAAAATGCCACATATAAAAATGTGTTAGTTATTGGTAGTGAAAAATTTTCTAAAGTCGTCGATTGGACGGATCGGAATACGTGTGTGCTATTTGGCGATGGAGCTGGAGCTGTTATTCTAAGTCAAGTTTCTGAAGATAAAGGGATTCTATCGTTTTCTCTGGGGGCTGATGGTTCAGGAGCCAATCATTTACTCGTTGATAAAAAAACGAACTTCGTTGAAATGAATGGCAGGGAAGTATTTAAATTTGCGGTCCGACAAATGCCTAATTCTAGCTTAGAAGTAGTTGAGAGAGCAGGATTAACGAAAGAAGATGTTGACTTTCTTATTCCACATCAGGCAAACATGCGTATTATTGATGCAGCTAGAGAGCGTCTAGGCCTTCAAAAAGAAAGAGTTTCTACAACAGTACGAAATCACGGAAATACATCAGCTGCATCAATCCCGTTAGCTTTATTCCATGAAATCGAAGCTGGGAAAATCCAAGATGGTGATGTAGTTGTGATGGTTGGTTTCGGTGGTGGTTTAACATGGGGATCAATTTGTTTGAGGTGGGGAAAATAACTAGTTAAAAAAGGGGAGGATCCATTTGAAAAAAAGAGTTGTTATTACAGGGGTAGGAGCGGTCACGCCATTAGGAAATAATGTTTCTACTACATGGGAAAATATAAAAATGGGAATTTCAGGCATTGGTCCATTAACAAGACTTGATTCAGAGCAATTTAACGTTAAAGTTGCAGGTGAAGTTAAAGACTTTGTTCCTTCAGAATTTATTGATGGAAAAGAAGCTAGAAGAATGGCTCGTTTTACCCAATTTGCAATCGCTGCTAGCAAAATGGCACTTAATGATGCTGAACTTACTCTCGGGGGAGATGTTGATCCTGAACGAGTCGGTGTATGGATTGGTTCAGGCATTGGTGGTTTAGATGCATTTGAAGAACAGCATAAACGTTTTTTAGATAAAGGACCAAAACGAGTTAGTCCTTTTATTATTCCTATGCTTATACCTGACATGGCTTCAGGTCGAGTATCGATCGAAGTTGGAGCTAAAGGATTAAATAACTGTTCAGTTACGGCATGTGCTTCAGGAGCTAATTCAATTGGAGATGCATTTCGAGTTGTTCAAAATGGTGATGCGGATGTTATGATTGCTGGTGGTACAGAAGCGGCGATTACTGACATGACGATTGCAGGATTTCAAAATATGACCGCTCTTTCTACGAACCCAGATCCGAAAACAGCGAGTCGCCCATTTGATAAAAATCGGGATGGCTTCGTCATTGCTGAAGGCTCAGGAATTCTAATTTTAGAGGAACTCGAGCACGCACTAGCACGTGGTGCAAACATATATGGAGAAATGATTGGGTATGGGGGAACAGGTGATGCCCATCATATTACAACGCCAGCTCCAAATGGGGAAGGTGCACAGCGCGCGATGAAATTGGCTTTAAAGGATAGCGGTGTATCATTAGAAGACGTCGATTATGTAAATGCACATGGGACAAGCACTCATTATAATGATTTATATGAAACAACGGCGATCAAAGAAGTGTTTGGTAAGCAGGCTTACGATCTTTCCGTTAGTTCTACGAAATCGATGACAGGGCATTTACTTGGAGCGGCAGGTGCAATTGAAGCGATATTCTCCTTATTATCAATGAGTGATAGTATCCTACCACCAACCATTAATTATGAAACACCAGATAAGGAACTTGATTTAGATTACGTTCCAAATCATGCAAAAGAAAAAAATGTAAATGTTGTTCTATCTAATTCCTTAGGGTTTGGTGGGCATAATGTTTCCTTGATATTTAAAAAGTTTTAGAGTAGTTCTAAAAAGGTAAAAACCAATTTTTGAAATTGGATATGGCTGAGCACGCTACGTATCTCCAAGGAGACACTCCTTGGAGATACGTAGTGGATACGCTCATTGCTTCGTGAAGTTCCCAATAGGTAAAACAACCTTTTGAAAATACCTCTTTAGCATTTAATTTCTGCATTTTTTCGTTGATAGTAGTACCAATTTAATAGAATAGAAATACCATAGAAACCAATAAAGAAATACAACGCTGTAATTGGAGTACCTGTAGTGGATACAGACCATCCAAATAGTTGCGGGATGAAGAAAGATCCATACGCTGCAAATGCCGCCGTAAATCCTAAAACAGGAGCTGCTTCTTTAACAGGAAAGATAATTGGAATCATTTGGAATGTGGATCCAGATCCCGCTCCAGCAGCCATAAATAAAAGAAGGAATGATAGTAAGAATCCAACAAAATGTTGTTGACTGATAAAGTAAATAACAGAAAATGCTCCAAGTGCCATAACGACAAGAACATAAGCTGTTACTCTAGCGCCACCAAATTTATCAGAGATCCAACCACCTATAGGACGGAACGCGGCAGCCAAAAAGGCACCAAGAAATGCTAAAGCAACATATTCAGGAAATTGTGAACGAAGTAATAATGGAAATGCTGCACCGTACCCAATAAATGAACCGAATGTTGCTACATATAAAATGGTCATGATCCATGTGTGTTTACGTTTCACAATGATAAATTGGTCTTTAACTGATTGCTTAGATGTTGGAAGATTATCCATTCCGAAATAAGCAACAATTGTCATTACAATAATCGGAATCACCCATATGAAGGCAGCATTTTGTAACCAAATTTCTTGGCCATTCGGTAATAACTGCCCCTCACCACCAATAAAAGCAAAGGTTCCTACTGTAATAATAAGCGGAGTAACGAATTGAACAACTGATACCCCCATATTTCCTAAACCTCCATTAATTCCAAGGGCTGTTCCTTTTTCTTTTTTCGGAAAGAAGAAACTTATATTTGCTAAAGCAGATGAAAAGTTTCCTCCACCAAGACCACATAGAGCTGCTAATAGAAGCATCACCCAAAAAGGGGTTTCGGGATTCTGAACTGCAAAGCCAATCCCTAGTGTTGGGATGATGAGAATTCCAGTAGAAAATACAACCCAGTTTCTTCCACCAAACTTCCCAACTGCAAATGTATAAACGAACCGTAATGATGCACCAACAAGTCCTGGGATAGCCGCTAACGTAAAGAGTTGTTCATCTGTAAATGCAAAGCCAATATCATTTAATCTTACCGCTACAACCGACCAAATTTGCCAAACAATAAAAGCGAGCATTAATGTAGGAACAGAGATCCATAAATTACGTTTCGCATGTCTTTTTCCTTCTTTTTCCCAAAATTCTTTGTTTTCTGGATTCCATTCTTTAATTCTTCCCATGCTGATATCCCCCAATAATCTATTGATATATTTCAGATGCTTCTTTTGATTACATTCCAAATCATACAAACTTAAATCGAATCTGAATGTGATGTTTGTCACACGGTAACAAAACTAACTTTTCTAACAAGGTGGTTTTACAATAATAATAAGATGAGGGAAGTAGGGATATAGGTATAAAAGGTTACTGATTTTTCACCTAAATATATTTATTAAAGGAAAAGTCATGAACATATTGTGAACTGATGAACAATTAATTGTTAGTGTGATCTTTCTCACTTAATTGTTACGTTTTATGCCCTACAATGAGCAATAGAAACAAACATTGTGAAGTATTGAACAAATCGGAGGGATTGAACATGGGAAAGAAACAATTAGTCATGATCGGGAACGGGATGGCAGGTGTTCGTGTCATTGAAGAAATATTGAAGCTTGATTCTGACTTGTACAATATTACGATATTTGGGAAAGAACCTCATCCTAATTACAATCGAATTCAACTATCAAATGTTCTTCAAGGAAATACAACATTTGAAGAAACAATTATGAATGATTTAACCTGGTATGAATCGAATCATATTCAGCTTTTCACTGGAGAAGCAATTACACGAATTGACACGGAAAAACAGGTAGTTTTTTCTAATAAAGGTAGACATGTAAAATATGATGAATTAATTCTTGCAACAGGGTCTTTACCCTTTATTTTGCCCGTACCTGGTGCAGATAAAGAAGGTGTCATAGGCTTCCGTGACATTCAAGACTGTGCAGAAATGATTCAAACGGCTAAACAATATAAAAAAGCCGTTGTGATAGGAGGAGGACTTCTTGGATTAGAAGCAGCAAAGGGCTTAATTCACCTTGGTATGAAAGTTGATGTCGTTCATTTAATGGAACACTTAATGGAACGTCAACTTGATGCCATTGCATCCACTATGTTGAAAAAAGAATTAGAGCAACAAGGCATGAATTTTCTAATGGAAAAAGCGACGGTAGAATTGACTGGAACTGACCGTGTTGATGGAATTCGGTTCAAAGACGGCACCGAGGTGGAAGCGGACTTAGTCGTTATGGCAGCAGGTATTAAACCAAATGTAGAGTTAGCAAAACAGAGTGGAATCTACGTAAACCGAGGAATTGTTGTAAATGATTTTATGGAGACTAACCTTCCACATGTGTATGCCATTGGTGAATGCGCCGAGCATAGAGAAATCGTTTATGGTCTAGTCGCTCCTCTTTATGAACAAGGAAAGATTCTCGCTCAAACTCTTTGTAATCAGAAAGACCAAAGATACGAAGGGTCAATTACAGGTACACAATTAAAAGTCTCAGGGGTGGATCTGTTCTCAGCTGGTGAAATTTATGACGATGAATCATCGAAATCAATTGTCGTTCACAATGAATACGAAGGCGTTTATAAAAAAGTTCTGATCAGAGCTCACCGAATTGTTGGTATTGTGTTATACGGAGATACAAAAGATAGCAATCGCTTGTTTAAAATGCTAAACGAAAAACAAGATGTTTCTGATTGCACTTCGATTTCATTCCTTCAATCAGGTGGGACAGAAACAAATGATATTGCAACGATGCCAGCTGATGAAATTGTATGTGGGTGCAATGGTATTAACAAAGAAACGATTGTCAATGCCATTCAACAAGATGGAGTAACCACTGTCGAGCAAGTTGGAGGATGTACAAATGCTGGTCGTTCATGTGGACGATGCAAACCAGTTATTCAAGACATCATTGCGTACACTCTTGGTGACGAGTTCGCACATACTGCTGGTAAAAAGACGGTATGTAATTGTACAACATTAAGTCGTGATGAGGTGGTTGAGGAAATCAATGAAAAAGGATTAACAACCATTAAAGAAGTAATGCACGTACTAAACTGGTCAACTGATGAAGGGTGCTCTAAATGTCGTCCAGCTCTTAATTACTTTTTAGGTATGGTGTATCCGGACTATCGAGATGAAAGAGATTCGCGCCTAGTGAACGAAAAAATGCATGCGAATATTCAAAAAGATGGAACGTATTCAGTCATTCCAAGAATGTACGGCGGTGTTACAACAGCGAAGGATTTACGGAAACTAGCTGATGTCGCTGAGAAATACAATGTACAATTACTGAAAATTACAGGTGGACAACGAATTGGATTATATGGTCTTGAAAAAGGTCAGCTACCTGATGTTTGGGAAGAATTAGGGATGCCGTCTGGATATGCGTACGGAAAAACGTTACGTACAGTGAAAACATGTGTTGGAGCACAGTTCTGTCGCTTTGGGACACAAGATTCTATGAGTTTAGGAATAGAGTTAGAAAAACGCTTTGAGCGTCTTGATACGCCACATAAAGTAAAAATGGGTGTATCTGCTTGCCCAAGAAACTGCGCAGAAGCAGGGATTAAGGATGTCGGAATTGTAGGGCTTGATGGTGGATGGGAAATTTACGTAGCCGGTAACGGGGGGACCGACCTACGAGCTGGGGACCTACTGTGTAAAGTAAAGACGGAAGAAGAAGTGTTCGAAATTACTGGAGCTTATTTACAATATTATCGTGAAACGGCATTGTATTTAGAGCGAACTTCTAGTTGGGTAGACCGTTTAGGGTTGGAACATGTAAAAGAGGTTGTTTTTAATGAGGAGAAAAGAAATGAGTTAAACATACGTCTAAGCAAAACGCTTGCTCGTTATGAAGAGCCATGGCAAAAAGCGATAGAGGATTCATCTATTCGTGATGCTTATTATACAACACGTGAAATCATGAAAGTGTAAAAGAAGAAGGGAGAGATTTTCAATGATTCACAATGGAATACGTATAAAAATTGCTGATTATAATCAGTTACCAAGTATGGTTGGACAGGTGTTTATGGTCGGACAAGAGGAAATAGCGGTATTTCGCCTTTCAAATGGAATAGTTCGAGCGCTTAAAAACAAGAGCCCTCATCCAAAAGGGGGAAAACTAGCTGACGGTCTTGTGAGTGGTGAATATATTTTTTGTCCGATTCATGATTGGATTATTTCACTCATTGATGGAAAAGTTCAAGCGCCTGACAGAGGAAGTGTACAAACTTATCCAATAGAAGTAGAGGGAAACAACGTTTATCTTATCTGGTAAAACAGGGATCAAATTCATCATTTTGTCACGAATAACAATTGATTTGTGATATTTATCACATTCATATACTGTTAAATCTCATAAACTAATAAGTGTAAGGTATTAAATGTCATCGCAAGACAATCACAAAGATAGGTGTAAATTTACTAATCATGTAAACGTGAGCACCTATTATTGTGAAAGTATTCACATTGAAGGTATGAACGTACATCGCAGATAATTTGAGAGAGCGAGGAAAAGTAAATGAACTATTGGAGAACATTTAAACAAGGAAAATGGCAAAGTGACGTAGATGTCAGAGACTTCATTCAACGGAATTACAGGTTATATGAAGGGAATGATACATTTTTAGAACAAGCAACAGATCATTCCTTACAATTATGGGATCAAATTATGGATCTTAGTAAAAAGGAACGCGAGAACGGCGGCGTTGTAAATATGGATACATCGATCGTTTCTACGATTGTATCTCATGAGCCTGGCTACTTAAATAAAGAATTAGAACAAGTAGTTGGATTGCAAACAGATGAACCGTTTAAGAGATCACTTCAACCTTTTGGTGGGGTACGAATGGCTGCGGATTCGTGTAAAGCTTACGGATATACGCTTTCACCTGAAGTGGAAGAAATCTTCACAAACTATCGCAAGACTCATAATCAAGGAGTATTTGATGCTTATACACCTGAAATGAGATTAGCACGAAAAGCTGGGATCATCACAGGCCTTCCAGATGCCTACGGTCGTGGTAGAATTATCGGAGACTATCGAAGAGTAGCGCTCTATGGTGTTGACTATTTATTAAATCAAAAGCAAGAAGAATTAAATACTACTGGCTCAACGATGACAGAAGAGGTCATTCGTGAACGTGAAGAATTATCTGAACAGATTAGAGCCCTACGTGAATTAAAAGAAATGGCAACGTCGTATGGGTACGACATCTCAAAGCCGGCAGAATCAGCAAAAGAAGCGTTTCAATGGTTGTACTTTGCTTATTTAGCAGCAATTAAAGAGCAAAATGGTGCAGCAATGAGCCTAGGACGAGTTTCAACGTTTTTAGATATTTATATTGAGCGAGATATACAAGAAGGGACGTTAACAGAGGTTGAAGCTCAGGAATTAGTCGATCAGTTTGTTATGAAACTACGCCTCGTTAAGTTTGCGAGAACACCAGATTATAATGAACTATTTAGTGGTGACCCTACTTGGGTAACTGAATCCATTGGGGGTGTCGGAGTTGATGGAAGAGCGTTAGTTACAAAAAGTTCGTTCCGGTTCCTGCACACATTAGATAATTTAGGGCCAGCACCCGAACCAAACTTAACAGTATTATGGTCAAATCAATTGCCAAATAACTTTAAAGATTATTGTGCAAACATGTCAATTAAAACAAGCTCAATTCAATATGAAAATGATGATCTGATGAGAGCAAGTTACGGTGATGATTACGGAATTGCGTGTTGTGTAAGTGCGATGAAAATAGGAAAACAAATGCAATTTTTTGGAGCTCGTGCTAATTTAGCAAAAACACTATTGTATGCGATCAATGGTGGGGTTGATGAAAAACTTAAAATTCAAGTAGGACCATCTTTTTCACCAATTACAGACGAGTATTTAGAATACGAAAAGGTTGTTGCCAATTTTGATAAGGTGATGGATTGGTTAGCAGAACTGTATATGAATGCACTTAATGTGATTCACTACATGCATGATAAATATAGTTATGAAAGAATTGAAATGGCCCTGCACGACAAAGAAATCATTCGCACGATGGCTTGCGGGATTGCAGGATTATCGGTAACGGCGGACAGTTTAAGTGCAATCAAACATGCCAAAGTAAAAGTCATTCGCGATGAACAAGGAATTGCTGTCGACTATGAAATCGAAGGGGATTACCCTAAATATGGAAATAACGATGATCGTGTCGACGATATTGCCGTGTCGCTTGTGAAATCCTTTATGAATAAATTGAAAAAACATAGAACGTATCGAAATGCGATACCAACAATGTCTGTCTTAACGATTACAAGTAATGTTGTGTACGGTAAAAAGACTGGCAATACACCAGATGGAAGAAAAGCAGGGGAGCCTTTTGCACCTGGAGCTAATCCACTTCATGGACGCGATCAAAAAGGAGCACTTGCATCTTTGACATCTGTTGCAAAAATACCATATGAGTATTCGCTTGATGGCGTATCTAATACATTTAGTATCGTACCTAAAGCATTAGGAAAAGAAGAACAGGATCAGACGTCAAATTTAGTGGGGATTCTTGATGGATATGCAAAACAAGGGGGGCATCACTTAAATATTAATGTATTCAACCGCGATACATTAATTGATGCAATGGAGCATCCAGAAGAATACCCACAATTAACGATTCGTGTCTCGGGTTATGCTGTTAACTTTATAAAATTAACACGCGATCAACAAATTGATGTGATAAATCGGACGTTCCACGAATCACTGTAGAGTTTATGCCAATATAATTTTGAATGAACTAAGAACAAAAGTGTAGCCTCTGCATAGTAGTTGCCCCCTTGAAGGAAAATCAAAAATAAAGACAACTAACGGGGGCAACTCTAATCAGTCACCTTGGTTATCTAGAAAAATGAGGGATTCGTTATGATAGGAAAGATTCATTCAATAGAAACATGTGGAACTGTAGATGGTCCTGGATTACGTTATATCGTATTTATGCAAGGCTGCTTGTTACGATGTCAATACTGTCATAATCCAGACACATGGAAGGTTGGCGAAGGAAAAGAGATCACCGTCAGTGAAATTATCAACGATCTTCAGTCCTATATTCCATACTTTGAAAGCAGTGGTGGTGGGATTACGGTTTCTGGAGGAGAACCTTTGCTTCATCTCGACTTTTTAATTGAACTTTTTACAAAATGTAAGGAGCTAGGTATCCATACGACCATTGATTCTTCAGGAGGTTGTTTCCAGGAGCATCCTGAATTTTTACGCAAACTTGATCGATTACTTGGATTAACAGATTTAGTGCTACTAGACCTAAAACATATTGATCCTATCAAGCATCAAGCATTAACAGGAATGAAAAATGATCACATTTTAGCCTTTGCAAAACTGCTTTCTAGTAAAAACATTCCGATTTGGGTTCGCCATGTATTAGTTCCCGGAATTTCAGATGATGTAGGTGATTTGAGAAATTTACGACTGTTTATAGACGAATTAGATAATGTAGAAAGAGTTGAAGTTCTTCCATATCATAAATTAGGGGTTTATAAGTGGAAGGAATTAGGACTTGAATATGCTTTAGATCATGTAGAACCCCCAACCGAAGAGAAAATCGCAGAAGCTAAGACTCTTCTATTAAGTAGATAGCAAATGTAAACCAGCTGTGAGATTAATCTCACAGCTGGTTTTTAGTAGTGGGGTAACAAATAAAGTGTTATAAGAACAAGTGATAAATGTCACAGATAACCATTAAAGATGTATGTAAAATACAAGTTATAGAGAGAAAAAATTCATTGTAATCGGAGGCGACGTATTATGTTTTGTCATCAATGCGAACAAACACCAACTGGAGGCTGTAACATCGTTGGCGTTTGTGGGAAAAATGAAGATATTGCAAGTTTACAAGACACACTCGTTTTTGCGTTAAAAGGAATTGCAGCGTATGCAACTCATGCAAGGCAACTTGGTTTTTCTGACTCAGAAGTCGATGCAACAACACATGAAGCGTTATACATGACATTAACTAATTCAAATTTTAATTTACAAGAGCATATTGATATGGCTATGAAAGTCGGGTCTTCTGCAGTAAAAGTGATGGAACTACTAGATCACGCCCATACAAGTAGACTTGGAGTACCTGAACCTGTCACTGTTTCACAAAATAAGGTTGAGGGAAAAGCCATCATCGTAACAGGTCATAATCTATTTGCATTAGAAGAATTACTTAAACAAACGGAAGGAAAAGGAGTTAATATTTACACACATTCAGAAATGCTTCCAGCCCATGGCTATCCAAAGCTAAAAAAGTATTCACATTTGAAAGGAAATATCGGAAAAGCTTGGTTCGACCAGCGGCGATTGTTTGAAAAATTCAAAGGAGCGATTCTTGCGACAACAAACTGTGTTATGCCAATCAAAGGGAGCTACTCAGACCGATTCTTCACCTATGATATTGCAGGTCTAGAAGGAGTCGAAAAAATCGTGAACGATGATTTCACTCCGTTAATTGAAAAAGCTTTATTATTACCTGATGCAAATATGGAAAGCGAAGAAAGCTTAACAACTGGATTTCATCACAACACGGTTATTGGAATTGCTCCTGAAATTGTTGATGCAGTAAAAGCAGGAAAAATTCAACGTTTCTTCGTCATTGCAGGCTGCGATGCACCAGGACCAGGTGGGAATTACTACCGTGAGCTGGCAACATCCTTACCAAATGATACAGTTATTTTAACGACTTCCTGTGGTAAATTCCGATTCAACGATCACGACTTTGGGACAGTAGCCGACACCGGAATTCCTCGTTATATCGACTTAGGTCAATGTAATAATTCGGTTTCAACAGTCAAAATTGCGCTAGCGTTAGCAGAAGCATTTGAGTGTGAAGTAAATGAACTTCCTGTTAGCATCGTGTTATCATGGTTTGAGCAAAAAGCAGTCGCTATTCTACTTGGCTTATTTAGCTTAGGAATCAAAGACATTCGGATCGGGCCTAAACCACCAGAATGGATTACACCAGGTGTACTTAGTGTGCTACAAGAAGCATTTAATTTAAAGCTGATTACTACGGTAGAGGAGGATCTGAGAGATATGTTGGCGTTGGGAGCTCATTTGGCTTAGGCGAAGATGTAAAAATAGTGAATGGAAATATCATTCATTTTGATAGTAAATAGTTTTTTTGAAGTGCGATGTGTAAGATATCGCACTTCATTTAACATTGTTTGATAAATGGTGAAGAAGAATATAAAAAACTAAGAATGCGTTCTTGCTAATCATCCCTTATCAATATCGTTATATTATCAAGATAAGAAAGAACATTCATAGTTCGATGCTATGGATATTATGTGAATTGTTTCACATTAATAAAAATGATGATAATTTGATAAGGTTAAATGCTTGGTGGTTGAAACGTTCATCCTGCTTTTAATACAGATGCTTTTGATTGGTTTCTTTTAATTCTTTTAATATCAAATTGAATGAGTATGGATATAATAAACGCTATGATTAATAAAATGGTAAAGAAATAAAAAGCAGGGATATAACTATCTGTAGCCTCATGAAAATAAGAAACAGCAATAGGACCAACGATACCGGCTGCAGACCAAGCTGTTAAAATATATCCATGTATGGCACCCAATTCTTTTGTACCAAAAATATCAGCTATAAAGGCAGGGAGAGAAGCAAACCCGCCGCCATAAACGGTCATAATTAGAAAAATGAAAACTTGAAATAAGATAACATTTGTTATATGGGGCAATGTAAGAAAAGCTGTAATTTGAATAATGAAAAATGCTGAAAATACAGTAGGACGACCTAAATAATCGGAAACGCTTGCCCATCCAATCCTCCCCCCGCCATTAAACATACCCATAAGTCCGACCATGGAAGCAGCTGTTGCAACGCTTAGTCCAACCATTTCTTGAGATAAGGGAGAGGCAACGGAAATAATCATGATGCCTGAACTAATATTAATAAAAATCATGACCCAAAGCATCCAGAAACGCTTTGTTTTTACTGCTTCGTTTGCCGTAAGCTGCGATAAGTCTTCTTTTAACTTTTTGTTACTAGTTTGCGTGGTCCCTTTTATTCCTGAAGCCATCCAACCTTCAGGTGGGCGTACAATATATAATGCACCCGACATCATTAAAACGAAATAAGCGGTTCCTAGAATATAGAATGTGTTGGGAATTCCAACCAAGTCGATTAATTTAGCTGCGAGGGGGCTTGTTATAAGAGCACCTGCTCCAAAACCAAAGACAGCCATTCCTGTAGCTAAACCTCTTCTGTCAGGAAACCACTTTACTAGAGTAGATACTGGAGAAATATAACCCAACCCAAGTCCAATTCCACCAACGACACCATACATGATCAAAAACAAAGGTAACGATTGTATCGAAACGGCAAAACCTGCTCCAATCTGTCCGGCGCTAAATAGAATGGCTGCCAACATAGCAGATTTTCGTGGTCCTTTCTTTTCGACCATTCGACCAAAAGTAGCTGCAGATATTCCTAAAAACGCGATAGCTAATGTAAACGCAAGTGTAACTTGGGTTCCTTTCCACCCTAACAATTCTCCAATTGGGTTTGTGTATACACTGTAAGCATAAGCAGAACCAATTGATAAATGGATTGCGATTGCTGATAAAGCAATAAACCACCTATTTTTTTTGTGTTTCAAAATTCTCACTCACTTTCTTGGTAAAATATTTTTGTAATACATGCTATTATCACAATCAAAAAAATGTTTTTCTTACATAACACACATTGCCTCTCGTTCTTATGATATCTAAGCGAATATGATTGTGAGTATTTCTAACTGTCTCTTTTTAAAAGATAAGTTATTTTCATAAAAAAGTATGTGATACTCATCACATACTAAAGGTTTTAACTTTTTAAAGGCAATAATGACATGAAACAATAATGGGTCTATTCAAAACTTTATATTTCTACGTGCCTTTTAAAAAACTTTTATAAGAGTGATGAAGGTCACGGAAGAAATGCAAGTTTAACGATTACAATAATAATAGTCCAATATATTGGTATCACAATTTATTTTTTCGTAATAGTAATGTATTTTTTACTCTTGTTTTTCTGCGGGACCGTTTTTAAGAAAAGGTAAAAGTACGACTAAATAGTACTGATTGGAAGGGATGACATCAAAATGATGACTCAGGAAGTATTACTCGTGAAAGAATTTTTTAGCAATGAAGTGAAAAACCATTATTATGTTGTCTGGGAATTAGTAGAGACCGTAACAGATGAATTAGAGGATACTATCACAGAAGAGGTTGTGAAAGTAATGTATGAGACAAGTGAATGTAGTTCTCTAATACCTATGCATTCATTTATCGTTGAGAAAGCAGGAAATATAGAAGATTCATTAACTAGAGTAAGGGAACAGTGTAAGTATATTTTTAAAGAAAATAAAACAATGGTAGAATAAGCAAACGTTTTAAACAATGGATCCAGTTATAGTATTCTTATTAAATAGAATTTATAGCTATCCGATAAATGACAATAATCCTTTTTAAAAAGAACGGAACCCTATTTTCTAGGATCCCGTTCTTTTATGTCGTAAATGGTATTGGATTAATAGATTCAGAACGCGATTTTTGTATTAGTACAACTCCTTATAATTATTCGTGTTATACTAAAGGGGTGTTTTACGTAATGCAACCATTATAGAAAATTATTTATTACTTAAGGTGTAGGAGTAGTGGGAATAGAACTTCTTTGGCAGTCTACCTTTGAAGTATCTTTCATCAATCAATCATTTGTGAAGTGTGTAAGCGTTTGAAAATACCATAATTCATTTATAGGGTTAGGTATTTTTTATCAAAAAAAGATAATATGTTACTATTAACTATAGTTAGTCAAATGATAATGAGAGGAGGGTTCTTATAGTGCTCTCGTATAAAGAAAAAGAACTAATTAAAGATTATTTGATAAGGAATAACTTCTTTACTCTAATTGATTTATGTAATTATTTAATTGACAACGGCTCTAGTACAGCTAAATACTCTACTGGAAAGTTTCACATATACCCTTATGTTGCTGTTTTTTTAGAAACGTATGTAACTAGTTCAGCATTAGAAATAAAGCAACTCGAGAATAACATACAATATAAGATTATTGGTGAGCTATCGATTAATAATGAAAGAAAAGATAACAAAGAAAATAAAGACAAAGAAAAAATAATTGAAACTGGGCAGCTTAGTTTGTTTTAATGGTTTGGTTGCTAGTAATTAGTATTGGTTGGATTGTCGATAAGTTCGGTATTTCTTGGCAACTTTATCTACCAAAGTTAGTATATGTAGAAACGAGCACAGATAACTTTTTTGTGCTCGTTTATCTATTTGTCTGTATCATGTTATAAAACGCAGAATAGTTAAACCCTTAAAATCAGTTCAGTTTAGTGTTGATATTCCAATGAATACTTGATTATAAAATTAGAGGGTTCATCGATTTAAACCACTTTGCCACCACAATACGGCCCCTTCCTTTTAAAATCATTCTTTTTTAGATATCTGACCAACGAGAAGTTGGTAATACATATTGTAGAATCCATTGATGTTTTTATTATTTGCCCTTTGTCTATTGTCAACCATTTTAAATGAATGGTTGACATATAATCTGTAGGGATGTAAAATTTTTTTAATATATGGCTAACATTACCATGGAGGTGTAGATGCTAAATATATGAAAAGTACAGAATACAAATATAGACCCCTAATAAGGTTTATTGACTTTATAGTAATGAAATTAACTGTTTTTCAATTAGCTAATCCTCTAAGACATGCTTTTACGCTAAAGGCTAAATCGTATGCAGGATAAAAAAATTTATAGTATTAGAATGAGAGCTGCAAAGGGAGGACCTCATGAAAAAGGTGGAAAGCATATTTCTGGTGGAGAAGTTCTAGCAAACTATGAAGATATAAAAAAAGCCGTAAATACCTTGTTGGACAAGGCGATCATGCATTCAAGAGGGAACCCAGATTTTATGCAAATTCAATTTGAGGAAGTCGAAAAACCTGTTCAATATTTAGCGCCCTTACGTATCAAAACAAATAATGTTTCAAGTCTACAAGAAGGGCATCAACGGGCAATTAATCTGCTTAAGAAATGCGGGGTACCTAGGCCAACAATTGAAGAAGCATACAAATTAATGGAACAATCAGAAAATTCCGGGATGAGAGGAGCTATCTTATTAAACGTTCATTCGGGTGAACGAGTCGACAATAGAGGAGAAAAAGGAGTACGTGTTTCACGAATGGATTGGGATAATGACAACTTTAATAATTGGGCTATAAGACAGAAAATTCCGAGTGAATTAAAAATAAAGGAAGCTATAACACTTGCAACTAAAGTAGCTAGCCATCCTGAAATTTTTGCTGAGTTGTGTTGGTCAGATGATCCAGATTATATTACAGGTTATGTTGCAAGTAAAAAAATAGGTTATCAAAGAATTTCAAAGCTTAAAGAATATGGTGATGAAAGAGGATTTCGTATTATTTTTGTTAAGAATGTTCCGAACATTGATACCTATATAGATTACCTTGAAAAAGAGCCCACACTACTATACTGGGAGGAAGATGATGACACACGATTTAATTGAAAAAAGCAAAAAGCATTTATGGTTACCTTTTACGCAAATGAAGGATTATGATCTAGACCCTCTAATTATAGAGAGCGGGAATGGCATTAAGGTGAAAGACATTAATGGCAAGGAATATTTTGATGGTTTTTCATCTGTATGGCTTAATGTTCACGGTCATAGAAAAAAAGAATTAGACCAAGCGATAAAAGATCAGCTAGAGAAAATTGCTCATTCGACTCTATTAGGAATGACGAATGTACCAGCCACAAAACTTGCAGAGAAATTAGTTGAAATATCTCCAGATAATCTTACACGTGTTTTCTTTTCAGATAGTGGTGCCGAAGCAATGGAGATCGCACTAAAAATGGCATTTCAATATTGGAAAAACGTAGGAAAATCACAAAAACAAAAGTTTGTTTCCATGCAAGATGGGTATCATGGCGATACGATTGGTGCGGTAAGTGTGGGTGCTGTAGAGCTCTTTCATCGTGTCTACGGTCCTCTAATGTTTGAAAGTTTCAAAGCGCCAATTCCATATGTATATCGATCAAAAAGTGAAGATTCAAAACAGTGTCGGGATGAATGTTTACAAAAGCTTGAAGAACTGCTTAAGGTTCATCATGAGGAAATTGCAGCCCTTACCATTGAATCAATGGTACAAGGGGCTGCAGGAATGATTGTAATGCCAAGTGGCTTTCTAGCAGGAGTGCGCGCTCTATGTACAAAGTATGATGTATTAATGATTGTAGATGAAGTTGCGACTGGTTTTGGTCGTACGGGAAAAATGTTCGCTTGTGAGCATGAAAATGTTCAGCCCGATTTAATGGCTGCCGGTAAAGGAATAACTGGAGGATATCTTCCAATTGCAGTGACGTTTACTACAGAGCAAATCTATGAAGCATTTTATGATGACTATGAAAAGTTAAAAACTTTTTTTCATGGACATTCCTATACAGGCAATCAATTAGGTTGTGCCGTTGCACTAGAGAACTTGCGTCTCTTTGAAACTGATGAAATTGTTCAAACCGTTGAGAATAAATCAGAAGAACTGAAGGAAATCCTATCAGACTTACATTCTTTAACTCATGTTGGTGATATTAGACAGTTAGGGTTTATGTGTGGCATTGAGCTTGTACAAGACAAATTAACCAAAACTCCTTTCCTATTTAAGAAGAGAATAGGCTATAAAGTCTCTTTAAAGATGAGAGAACTTGGAATGCTGACAAGACCATTAGGAAATGTCATTGTGTTTATGCCTCCACTTGTTAGTACTAAAGATGAACTGGAAACAATGGTTAACATTATGAAGGAGGCGATAGAAGTCGTTTGCCAAGAGGAGGAAGCCGTATTTGTACACGACATTTAATTCGTGGTTAGCAGAAAGGGTCATTGACATAAAAGAAAATAACTTGTACCGAGAGTTAAATGTCATGAATAGCTGGCCTAAGCCTAAGGTTGATATGAATGGAAAGAAAAAGATTGTTTTTTCTTCTAATAATTATTTAGGCCTGGCGACTGATGAACGACTAATTAATGCGGCAGAGTCAACTGGAAGAAAGTTTGGTGTAGGGAGTAGTGGTTCTAGATTAACAACAGGAAACAGCAGTTGGCATGAAAAACTTGAAGATCGAATTGCTAGCTTTAAACAAACTGAGGCATCCCTGCTTTTCTCAAGTGGATATCTCGCAAATGTTGGCGTTCTGTCTTCCTTACCTGAAAGCGAAGATATTATCTTAAGTGATGAGTTGAATCACGCGAGTATAATTGATGGCTGTCGACTTTCAAAAGCTAAAACAATCATATACAAGCATGTTGATTTACAAGATCTCGAAAATAAGTTAAAAGAAACGAAAATATATGATAGACGTTTTATCGTTACAGATAGTGTGTTCAGTATGGATGGGAATATTGCACCGCTAGATAAAATCATAGCTTTAGCCAAAGCTTACCATGCTTATGTTATTGTAGATGATGCGCACGGCACAGGTATTTTGGGTGAAAATGGACGAGGAGCATGTGAGTATTTTGGAGTCAAACCAGATGTGGTGATCGGGACCTTAAGTAAAGCAATAGGAACAGAAGGTGGGTTTGTGGCTGGTTCTTACATATTACAAGACTTTTTAATTAATCAAGCACGGACATTTATTTTCCAAACAGCTATTCCCCCTAGTGTGTGTGCTGCTTCTTATGAAGCGATTAATATAATTGAAGTAGATCAGAGAATGAGAGAGTCATTAATGCTAAAAGTGAATATTATTCGTAATAGACTGCAAGCATTAGGATATAAAGTAAAAGGTAATAAGACACCAATTATTCCTGTCATCATCGGCGAAGCAAAAAAAGCCTTATGGTTTTCCAACAAGCTAAAAGAGCATGATATATTTGCACCTGCCATACGGCCACCAACCGTAAAGGAAGGAGAATCTCGTATTCGTTTGACTGTTACTGCAGAGCATTCCTATGACGACATCGATAGATTAATCCAGGCTTTTGAAACGATACGTAAAGAACAAGAGGTGACTAAGTGAGGGGGATCTTTATAACAGGTACAGATACAGCTGTTGGTAAGACAGTTATTTCTAGTGGAATCGCAGGGGTTTTACGGGATGAAGGTGTGAATGTTGGTGTATTTAAACCAATGTTGAGCGGAATTAAACGAGGCGATCCAAAAAGTGACTCGTACTGGTTGAAAAAGATGTCTAAAAGCTCACTCACCCTTGAAGAAATCACTCCATTTGAATTCGAAGAACCTTTGGCCCCAGGGATTGCGCAGGAACTAGAAGGAAAGAACATATCACTTGAAGATATTTTAAAACACTGGGATATAATTCGGAATAAACATGAATTTTTTATCGTCGAAGGAGCTGGTGGGATATCAGTTCCTTTAGGGAAGGGGTATTTAGTCAGTGATTTAATCAAAGCACTAAATCTTCCAGTACTAATCGTAGCACGGCCCAATCTAGGCACTATTAATCATACTTTTTTAACTGTAGAATACGCAAAAAAACTAGGTTTAACTATTACTGGAATTATTATAAATGGAACTAGTGAAAAGATAAACCTAGCCGAGAAAACATGTCCTAAAGTTATAGAAGAGATGTGTTCAATTCCAATTTTAGGTATAACTCCGAAATTAAAGTGTATTTCGGAGGTAACAGTTAAGCAATTAATTAAAGATCATCTTCATTTAGATATACTACTTAAAAAATAGGGGATTTATAAGGTTCAATGGTTGGAACTATCAAACAAGTGTTACAGGTCGTGAATTAACTAATGATGAGTCATTTCAATATTAGAATGTCTGACGATGAGTATTGCTACTTATGCATCCAGTTTATTAAAGTCGTAAGCATTAATACGAGAATAAAGTGAAGTTGGAGTTGAATCTGATTATGAATGCTGAATGTATTATGACTTCACATACGAATGATGATCGTGTAAATACAGTTGAAGTTGCAACGGATTTTAAACACTCTTCTTCAACGCAACTCTTCTTTAGGAGGTGCTTTAACCATGAATCAAAGTCCAATGTTCAAAACGTATGAATATGTCCAGGATCCATATTCTTTTTATGATGAGATACGTTCAATGAACACTATTTATAGGGGCAATTTCTTGCGGTATCCTGGTTGGTATGTGACAGGATATGAAGAAGCGAGTTTGATATTAAAAGATATTCGTTTTCAAAATCGCGTTCCCATTCCGGAAACAACCCAAAAGTATGAAATTTTAAAAAATGTGCAAAAACAGATGATGCTTTATAAAAATCCACCTGACCACAATCGGATACGTAAGTTTGTTAGAGAAAGTTTTACCCCTAAAGCGTTGAAGCAATTAATACCTATGATAGAAGAAACAGCTCACGATTTATTTCAGAATGTAACATCTCAAAAGAAGATGAATGTAATATCTGAATTTGCTTTTCCTTTAGCCAGCCTCGTAATTGCTAACATGTTAGGGGTTCCGGAAAAAGATAAGGGTCTATTTCGCGAATGGGCTTTAACTTTAATCCAAAGCATTGATCTAACTCGTTCCAGGGAGTCCCTTGCTAAAGGAAACGAGACAATTATTGCAATGGTCGCCTATTTTAAAGAACTGATTCAAAAAAGAAAACAAGATCTTAAGGACGATCTAATTAGTTTATTGTTATCAGAAGATCAAAATGGAGATAGGTTAACAGATGAAGAATTACTTTCAACATGTATACTACTTGTTATTGCAGGACATGAAACAACAGTAAATCTAATTAGTAACTCAGTATACTGTTTATTAACACATCCCTCAGTATATCAAAAGTTAAAAGAAACCCCTTTATTATTAGAATCTGCAATTGAGGAATTTTTACGTTATGAGAGCCCAACTCAAATGACAGCTCGAATTGCTTCGGAAAATGTTAAGATCAATCAAACCGAGATAAATAAAGGAGATCATGTCTATGTTTTTATTGGTGCTGCTAATCGAGATCCTAAACATTTCATAAATGCCAATGTCCTAGATATTACAAGGAACCCGAATCCTCACCTTTCATTTGGTACCGGTATTCATTTTTGTCTTGGTGCTACCCTCGCAAAAATAGAAGCGCAAGTAGTGATTCGGACCGTATTAGAAAACACAAAAATGATCCACCTTGAAACTAGTGAAGTAGAATGGAGAAATCTTACCGGTTTTAGGGCTTTAAAAGAACTGCCGATTATTATGACATAAGGTGAAAAAAAACAATGGAATTAGCTTTTACTTAAGATGTTATATGAAAATGTAGAACAATTAATTGTTTTCCTTGCACAGAATGGGTAGTGGAAGAGAGAAAGGTTCGCTATGAATTCCAAAAGAATTCCAATACAATGTTGATCATTACGAAAACATAAAAGTGAAATGGCAGCTTGTGATGATCAAAAGTCAACGTCATTGTTTACTAGCTAGTTAAATCGAAACTTCGAATAATTTCATGTACTGTAATTTATGATATAGAGGGATTTAATCATTTGAAAAGGTGTTTGTAGGACAGCTAATTCAGGTTCAAATTAAAAAGGATTTCTTTTTTACTTACCCTGAACCAATCTTGAAGTCGGGATAAGAGTAGTGGATATGATCGTTTTTGAAATAGAAAACTAAAAGTAATATAGTGAGGTTTCGTATGTATGCAGGGGGAAGTCGTAGCACCGTAATGGATACGAAACTGACCAAAAACTCAATAAAGTGAGGCAATGAACAAATACGGATATGCATAATGCATATCCGTATTTGTATTCATTTTTTTCAGAATGTTTTGTAAATCATACCAACGAAGGGTATTGAATAGAATTAATGAACAGAAGCCTACTTACATGATTGAAGGCATCTTCTACAACCAAAAAGAAAAGAGGGGATGCCAAATAATGAAAATTATAAAGGCACTTGATTTTATTTATGAAAGAGAAGAATTCTTACAACAACAATTTAAAATATCTAGAACGTGTGCGCAACAAGGACTAGAAGGCATTGATGAAACGATTAAATGGTTAAAGACATCAATTTTTCAAACGATTGTCGATGATCTAACATTTTATATTTCTGATGAACCGATTAATTTCCCTGGGGAATTAGCTATTGACGAAGGGAAGACTTTTCAGCCTGTCATTTACATTAACATCATGTCAGTGACCGAAGATTTTCAAAATAAGGAGTATCTTTATGATATGAAAAGGGACCATACAACATGCTTTGAGTATGCTTCATTTGTAGTGTTCCATGAAGTAGGTCATTACGTACAAGCTTTAATGGGTGGGCGAGGGGAGAACAAAAAAGACAGATTGTATGATTACTTTGACAAGGGTGAATATTATTATGAGCGTTTCATTGCAAACATGAAACATGGGGTAACATTAGAAGAAAAGAAAAAATATAGGATGATTCCACATGAAAAAGCAGCAGATAACTTTGCAAGACAACATTTGCAAATTATGATGGACTCTTATAAATAATGAATATATCTAGTTCGTATGTATGAAGCAAGATTTTCATCCTTGCTTCGAATAAAGATGATTTACTGGCTGAATCAAATAATCGTCTAATATTAGAATTTTTGAAGAATATGCTGTATGTTCATTGTAGGTTAACAAGAATTGGTAGTAATAATCGACTAGATATTGAACTAATGAGATATTCTCATAGCTAAACACACCAGAACGATTAACTAAAATGTTGCTGTATTTATTTACTAGATTTCGTATTCTTTTTAATAATTTCTTAGCACTTTTTATTGGATAGATATCACACTGATCGATAAGAAAGTGTAAATCTTGACGTAGTTTATCGTTGAGATACGTATTTATTTGATCAAGTGAATAAAGATCATTTTCAAAGATAAAACGGCTTACCATGATCAAATCCGATTTTACTGGCTGATTTAAGAAATTAATATAAATGCGCAGAGTATTGTACGCATCAAACATTGGGTTATGCTTCTCACCAATAAATTGTAAGTCATACAAATGCAATGCAGTTTCTACAGACACATTTGATTTAGAAACTCGTTTTGTGAAGATTGCTTGAAAATCAACATAGCGTTTTTCAATTTTGTTTATGGTCGATTCTGAAATTTCATGTATCGATGCATCTGCTTTAAGGCGGAAAATATCACTAGGGGACCATGAAAAGAAACGCGATTTTTTAATACCACCAACCCATGTTAAAAATTCTTCGAATACCATTTTGAAGTCATCTGCATCTTTTAAATCACGATCATGGATTCCAGTTAAATCCTTACAGAACTCACTTAAAGGCTTCGCTGATGTTGGTTTAATAAACCGATCAAAAGTTGTGATTTCTTCCGTTTCAATGTCGAATTTTACTGCTCCTAGTCTAATAGCTTCCATCGAGGCAAAAGTCATTCCTGTATTTGAACATAACATTTCAAAATCAAAAAAAATATACTGTTTTAATTCTGCCATTTCATTCCCTCCTTCCTTCAACAGGAAATTATAAGGCAGTTTGATGAAAAAGAGAAGGACCAAAACATTCCATAACTGAAAATGCACTATCATTAACACTTTTTGTTATGAGATACTTCAAGATAAACTACAAATTTTATAGTAAATAACATAGATGTTACTATCTCACCATTATTTCAGTTCTTGTTCGAGATTCCTTGAAACCGTATACTTTTTATGGAAGGTTTTTTGGTACACTCATTGTTTATAAAGAGGAGGGTATACAAATGAAATACCGTAAACTTGGAAAAACTGATTTGAATGTATCCGTAGTTGGCATTGGTACTTGGCAATATGGAGGTGAATGGGGCAAGGATTTCACACAAAAGGAAGTAGATGAAATCTTAGAAAAAGCAAAGGAATTGGGTGTTAATTTAATAGATACTGCAGAATGTTATGGTGATCACCTCTCAGAGAAATTGATTGGTAAGTACTTAAAAAAGGACAACAGAGAAGATTGGGTTGTTGCAACAAAATTTGGTCATCACTTTCATGAATCTTTTGCGCGGACTAATCACTGGTCAGCAGAAGAAGTGATTAAACAATTAGATGATTCTTTAAAAGCACTTCAAACAGATTACGTTGATATTTATCAATTTCATTCTGGGAATGACGAAGCTTTTAAAAATGACGATCTTTGGACTGCTTTGGCTAAGCAAATAGATGCTGGAAAAGTAAGGCATTTAGGAATTTCAATTGGATCGAATGATAATGTTTTTCAAACAGACTTAGCCTCAGAGGTGAATGCCAGTGTCATACAAGTAGTTTACAACCGATTGGATCGCACCCCGGAAGAGCAAGTATTCCCTTCATGTGAACGACAAAATTTAGGTGTTCTTGCACGTGTACCTTTAGCGAGTGGCTACTTAAGTGGAAAATATAAGCCAGGTGCAGTATTCGATAAAAACGATATACGGAATAATCACGAGGAAACAAAAGTGTTAAAACAATTAAAATTAGTTGAAGAAATTGAACGCTATCAAGTACCTGAAGGTATTAATATGGCCCAGTGGGCACTTGCTTGGTGTTTGAAACATCCAGCTGTTTCTAGTGTTATCCCTGGGTGTAAGAGTGTTGAACAGGTAGAACTAAATGCAATGACTGCCGATTTAGAACTGGTTTCAAGAGAGCATCGACAATCTGTTTAATTGCGAGATACAGTGCAGGAGTCATGAAGTCTAATCATAATAATAAAGGATGGTAAATAGCTTACAAAGTACAACGACATTACATAACGGTGTAAAAATGCCTTGGCTAGGTTTAGGTGTGTTTCAAGTAAAGGATGGAGAGGAAGTTGTGAATTCAGTAAAAGCTGCACTTGAGCTTGGCTATCGAAGCGTTGATACAGCTGCCATTTACCAAAATGAAGAGGGGGTAGGCAAAGCGATTAGTGAATCAAATGTCCCACGTGACGAAATATTTGTTACTTCGAAAGTATGGAATTCAAATCAAGGATACGATACTACACTAACAGCATTTGATGAAAGTTTAGAGAAATTAGGGTTAGATTATTTGGACCTTTACTTAATTCACTGGCCTGTTCCTGCTCAAGGAAAATATTTAGATACTTGGCGAGCAATGGAGAAGCTATATAACGATGGTCGTATTCGTGCAATTGGTGTAAGTAATTTTAACATTCATCACCTTGAAGATTTGCTTGCAAATTGTGAAATAAAACCGATGGTCAATCAAGTGGAATACCATCCACGTCTTAACCAAACACAATTACGAGAGTTCTGTAAAAAGAATGAAATTCAACTTGAAGCTTGGTCTCCATTAATGCAGGGTGGACTTCTTAATGAGCCTACTCTAACTGAAATTGCAACGAAATATAATAAGTCAACGGCTCAAATTATTTTACGCTGGGATTTACAAAATGAGGTAGTTACGATTCCAAAATCTGTGAAATCTTATCGCATTGCTGAAAATGCTGATGTCTTTGATTTCGAGCTTACAGAAGAAGAAATCGGTAAAATAAATGCGTTAAATCAAGATCAGCGAATTGGTCCAGATCCTGATGAGTTCAATAAAGCATAAGACTTCCATGAGATATAAGCGGCTGTAATAGACCTCTCTAATAAATTGTATAGGAAAATATAAGGAAGGTGGGCGCTGATGGAGCTTACCTTTCTTTACATTAAATGAATGTTATTTAAAACTCATTGAAGCGTCTTGCTAAATATTGGTGTCATGAGGAGCATTAAATTTAAGTTGCTATATTATTAAAAAGGCGTATTTTTTATGAATAAGCAGGGACAATACTAAGGTATTTTCAAAAAGTAAAAGCTGGAGGCCCATTCGTGATAATCCAAGTAAGTAAATACCTTTCTCTTTGTATCGTTATTTGTTTTATAACCTTTTGCTATCAGATTAATAATGTATATGGAAATACATACGGTAAGGAGCAAATCGAGGAATTCATTCAACTAACTAGTAATATTCGAGCTGAAAAAGCAATTGAAATGTTTGAGGAGAAGCATAGCACAATTGTGTATCTCCCTGAAGATTTGCCTTTTAAGCCTACTCACCGATATGGGAAAGTTACGAATCAAGGCGATCTTACGTTGCATTTTATGAGAATGTTTAATAAACCACATCAGGATATCATTATCATCATTCTTGCACCAGATAGGAAAATAGAAACATTTCTCTCACCTGTAGACAATGTGCTCACACTGACTGATCATAGCAAAGCGTACATAAAGACAATTGATAACTATTTTAATTTGCTGCTATTTCAAAAAAATGGTTATGGATATATAATTGGCGGTAATACCAATCATATCCCAAAATTCAATGCGGAGGGGCTAATTGAAATAGCAGATTCGATTAAATAATTAATAAAATAGATAAAGCGCTTACACAAAGCGCTTTATCTAGATTTTTATTAAAACTTAGATCCACCCATTTGTTGTTCAGCCATTTGTACAAGACGTTTCGTAATTTCGCCGCCAACTGATCCATTTGCACGCGCAGTCGTATCTGGACCTAGTTGAACACCAAATTCAGATGCGATTTCATATTTCATTTGATCCAGTGCTTGTTGCACACCTGGTACTACTAATTGGTTTGAATTATTATTTGGCATGTATTTTCACCTCTTTCATGTTTTGATAGTAGTATGTTTGGAAACTGACTACTTTATGTAGAATTAAAATTGGTAATTTCATGAAGTAGTTACACATTAAAAAAATCCCTCTTCGAAAAAAGGAAATTGTAGTGACTTCGCTATACTTTTTCAACGGCAACTGCAATGACATTATTATTTAACAATTATTCCACTCCCATAAACAAACAATCTAATAACTAAGATACACAATTTAGAGGAGCATTTCTATGATCATCATCACATCTAGCATTACTGTATATAAAAGACCTATCAACGTTAAAGTTAGTAGATAGGTCTCCAGATGTTATTTACATTCTACAAATTTCTAACGGGCATCCTTCACAATGACAAATATCTTTTAATGCCTTTAAGTCATGGACTAGTATATAGCCATTTTCCTGACCAAGGATTCCTTTTGTACGTAAATCTGATAGCATGCGATTTACACTCTCTCTTGTTGCTCCGATATACTCGCCTATTTCGCCATTCTTTACTTTTTTTGTTATTCGAATGTAATCTTCGAATGTTTCTCCATACGAATTTGCCATACGAATAATGGTGGAGCAGAGGGCACCGAGTTTCCCGTGAAATGTAAGGTCGCGTAGTTTAGATTGTGTGATTTGGTTCAATAATTGAGTCCACTTCAAGAACTCGACTGCAATTTCTCCGTGCTGCCAAAGGATAACTTCTAAATCCTTCTGTTGGATCACACCGATAGTACAGTCTGTTATGGCCATTGCATTGTAACTGTAGTTGATGGACATGAAGCTACTTAGCTCACCAAATAAGTCACCGTTATCAAACATATTTAATATATATTCTTTTCCATCGGATGTGCTTTTTGTTAACTTTACATGCCCTTTTTTTATATAAAATAGCTTATCAGCTGTGTCGCCTTCCCAAAATAAATACGTTCCAGCTTCAACGTGTTGTTCATACATGATGTCAGTTAAAGATGATAGTGTTTTTTCTGAAAGGTGAAATGTATTTTGTTGAATGGTTCGACCTAACGTTAGTTTAGTCATAAAAATCCTCCTAACAAGCGATTCACTTTATTATAGATGAAAGGAGGAATGTGAGATGTGATAAAAATCACACTTGTAGTACTCTCGTTTGTTTTTTTATAAATACAGGTGTGACACATTTAACAGTTTAAATTTCTTGTTGGTCTTATAGTGTAAGGAAAAGGGGGGTGAAACCTATGCAATTAACGGGGGTAATTTTAGATAGCGAAATTCAAAAAGTAGACGATGATCAATTAACAAGTTTGCTAAAAATAGGTGATCAAACTGTCATTGAGAGACAAGTACGACAAATGAAGAAGATCTGTGATGAGGTAATTCTTGTAACCAATAATCCTTATGTTTATTTGCCGATACTTGGAAACTCTATCCGTGTTATAACGGATTACTATAAAGGATCAGGAACCTTGAGTGGCATGCATGCAGCATTTTCATTAGCAAAGAATGAATCATTATGGATCGTAACGTCTGATATGCCATACGTTTGTGCAGAAATTATTTCATACATGTTAGATGTGAAAAACAAAACGGACATTCAAATCATCGCTCCTGAGTGGCGTGGGAACTTACATT
Source organism: Halalkalibacter kiskunsagensis (assembly GCF_037027555.1). NCBI lineage: Bacteria > Bacillati > Bacillota > Bacilli > Caryophanales > Bacillaceae > Halalkalibacter > Halalkalibacter kiskunsagensis. Next base: position 29,801 of record NZ_JAXBLX010000024.1, read on the forward strand.
TATATCATGGAATTTATGATCGTTCATGTTTAGATGTGACGAAAGAGTTAGTGGAAAACGATCAGCTAGGTTTAATGAATATTTTAGAAAAAGTTACATTTAAAGCAATAAATGTAGAAAAACTTAAAGTTGGTGACAGCAATCCTTTTTATTTTCGTATTGAAAACAAGGAAGATTATCAAAAAGTTCTACAGGTTGAAAAAAATCATGTGTGTTGATTTAATCTATTCAATAGCGAGAGACCTCATTATTAGTAATGGGTTTCTCGTTTTTTATCGTGCACTGACTATGATATTTAATATGCTGGGTCATATCACACATGCGTTGAATGTAGTTATGTTGCAATTCTATCCTTGTTCGTGGCAGGATTGACATTGTTAAATTGGAAAAGCTTGAAATCAATTAATGCACTTAATGTGTATCCCAAAAAAGGGATGTGCCTAATTTTTTTTGCTACCTCATCTACCTTAACCTCAATTTACTTCTTGTTCTTTAGGTGGTAGGATTGACTCAAGTTAGAATGGAAACGAGGGCGTTAAGATGGATAAAAAAGAACAAAAAATAGTCCGTTTCTTTGAACAATTAAGTACAGAAAATAAACAACTCATGCTAACTTCAGGAACGAACATTCGTGTGCAATCCGGTTCTGTCCTTTTTTCTGAAGGAGATCCGCCTCAGTATATCTATTTAATTTTAACTGGATTAATACGGCTAAGTAAAATGACATCAGATGGAAAGGAATTTTCTGTAAGTCTTCTTCAAAAAGATGAATTAGCAGGGGAGGCAAGCTTGTTTAATGAATTGTCAGTTACTGTAACAGCAACAGTAGAAGAAGATGCTCAATTAATTCGCTACGAGCGTACCGTGATAGAGGAACTATTTAAAATGAATGGTGAACTTGCTGTTGCGTTTATGAAATGGTCAGCTATTCAAAACCAATCGACTCAATCAAAATTTCGCGATTTAATTTTATGTGGAAAAAAAGGTGGACTATATTCAACTCTTATTCGTTTTAGCAATTCCTATGGTGTGCAACATGAAAAAGGAATTCTTATCAACGTCAATCTTACAAATGTTGAGATTGCTAATTATATTGGTACAACTCGTGAAGGCGTGAATCGATTGATGAATGAATTGAAAAAGAAAAACATTATCTTTTATGAACATAACAATATTGTGATCCATGATATTCAGTTTTTAAAGAATTTTTTACAATGCGGAGATTGTCCAGTTGAAATATGTACTATATAAGAATGGGTTGAATATTCGAATTTAACAATTTCTATAAGAGAATGTAGCTGTTAGGGGGATACCTTAACAGCTATTTTTATTTAATGGACAATTTAAAAATAGTAAAATTGTTGGAATTATCACGAAGTTAGTAAAACATTTTGAATTTTTCCATGATACACCCCTCAGTGAATGTGGATACTATTAATAAAATGAATAATACATTCTAAAAAATGTTAGAGTTTTCGTCAGGAAATATAACACAAATAAACATATATTAAAAATACTTCTTAATAATTGTTAGTAAAACATTAGATAATACATAAGATTCAGAATAATAATTTGAATTTCAAAAAAAAATCCATTTGTATTTACCTTGTTAAACAATCTGACAAGAGTATAGATTGTTTTGAATCTTTTATCTAGAATTTAAATTGTGCTTAAGGAATCTTGAAAAAATAATGATCTTGTTGCTGCAATAGAAAAATGCAAAAAAACGACAAGAGAACTAGATTAAAAAGGATCAATCTAATTACTATGATTTTTAAGCAACTAGAGGAGGTTTACAAATGAAATCCCGTGGTCAAACATCTGCATTATTATTGTCAACATTAGCGATGATTATTTCTTTTGCGGTGTGGTCGGTCTTTTCCCCAATCGCTTCTACTTTACAAGAGCAGTATCAACTAAGTGAAACCCAAAGAAGCTTAATCATTGTTATTCCCATTTTATTAGGTTCTATCATGCGTATTCCAATTGGAATTATTGCTGATAAGTACGGAGCTAGAAAAGTATATACATTGACAATGCTTTTTAGTATTTTCCCAATGATTGCAGCAGGTTTTGTAAATTCATTTGGTGTATTGCTATTTTGGGCCTTTCTAATAGGTATGGCAGGAACGACATTTACTATAGCTATCACATATGTAACAAAATGGTATCCATCTGATAAACAAGGACTAGTTTTAGGTATTATTGGTATTGGTAATTTAGGTACTGCAGTTGCTTCTTTTACCGTTCCTTCAATTGTTAATTTATTTGGATTACATTGGGCATTTTGGGGGCTAGCAATTGCGCTTGGCATCATGACTTTGATTTTTTGGCTAGGGACGAAAGAATTACCTAAGCCTAAAGAAGTGAAGACACTAAAAGAAGCCCTGTCAGTAACCAAGTATAGGGCTACATGGGTTTTGTCTTTATATTACTTTCTAACTTTTGGTGGGTTTGTTGCATTTGGTTTTTATTTACCTACTTTATTACAAGAAACGTTTAACTTTTCACCTGTTAATGCAGGTTTTAATGTGGCCATATTTGTCGTTGCTGCTACTTTAATTAGACCATTCGGTGGTTATCTGGCTGATAAAATCGGTGCTAACCAAGTGATCGCATTTTTGTTTACAGGAATTATCCTAAGTGCATTAATTATGTCTTTTACTCTAGAGAACTTTGGTTTGTTTAGTGTTACTTGTCTTACAATGGGACTATTACTAGGAGCAGGAAATGGAGCTGTATTTAAACTTGTTCCAGAAGTTTCTCCTAATAACACAGGAGCTGTTACAGGGATTATTAGTGCAATTGGTGGGATTGGTGGATTTTTTCCTCCGCTTGTTATGGGTGTAATAAAAGAAGCAACTGGGAGTTATAGTTTTGGATTTATCCTATTAGCTTTATTTGCTGCAGGATGTTTATTCGTAAATATATTTGCTGTTGTTCGAGCAAATCTAACGACTGTACAAGCTAACAAAGTAAATTAAGTATTGAATCACAGTGAACCATAAAGAAAACGGAAAAAATAAAGAAAGACTGACTCAACTGTCAGTCTTTCTTTATTTTTTCACTGTTTTATAATAGTCAGGAGGGATCTAGTCGTGATCAATTAACCGCAAACATTTATCACATTGATTCAAGTAAGATTCATGCATTTCCTCCATACTCTTTCCACAATCTGTACATTTTTTCGGATCGATATTTCTGAAATATTCAGGTGTTGGTGTCATGATTAATCCCTCCAATGTTTTGTTACTTGCATTGTATTATAACAGTATCAATAAATCAATACTGTTTTATAATAAAAATTGAGATATTCTGAAAATGTTAATATTGTACTACAACACACGTTAAATAGTCGGTTATTTAGACCTTTGTTTTAACCATTCAATCTCTTCTTGATGTGAGATTCCCTCATTTTTGGGTGTTTCTAAAACAAAAGGAATCGTTGATAATATGTTTGAGTTAAGAAGTTGCTTAAGTTGGTCTTCGGTGATATGTCCAGATAGAAGATTAGCATGACGATCTTTTCTTGAACCAGAGGGATACTTGGAATTATTAAAATGAATCGCCTTTAGATGAGGAAAATAGTCAAGCTCGATCCCTTTCAATTCTAATTCCGACCAATTTTCACCATTCCATATACCACTTGCATATGCATGGCATGTATCGAGGCAGAATCCTATTTTCTCTGGATAATCAGTAAGCTTGCGAACGTGAACCATTTCTTCTAGGGTAATTCCCATATCTGACCCTGTTCCCGCATTGTTTTCAATTAGTAATTGCGCATTGCCATCCCACTGCGATAAGACGTTGTTAAGCATATCGATCATTTTTGTATATCCAGCTATTGAATCCAGCTTCTTTGTTGTCCCAAAATGAACGACTACACCAATTGACCCGCAAGCTTCTGCAATTTCAAGATCGTTAACAAGCGATCGAATAATTTGTGTTTCCATTTCCCTGTTATCTGGGATTAGCTTTGTCGGATAAGGGGTATGGAAAATGGATAGGATGCTATTCACCGAACAAAATGATGCACAACTTGAGGCATCTTCTTTATCAAAATCTTTTACGGTAAGGCTTCTTGGATTTTTTGGAAAAAACTGAAACGCTGTCGCACCTAAATTATAAGCAGTTTTGGCTGCTTGATGGTATCCATTACGAATACTTACATGACTACCGAAGTACATTTTTTCACCTACTTACAATATAAAGTGGAAATCTGTTATCCTATTCATTATGAGAAGATCAGTTAAAATACATGCATGGACGATCAAAATACCTTGAATAATGGAGGCGATAAAAGTGAGTATAGAGAGGTTTTCGCGCCAAGTTAAAAATTTGGAAACAGCTACGTTTGGAATGGGCTGATTTTGGGGACCTGATGCTCGGTTCGGGCATTTACCAGGTGTAATTCGTACACGTGTTGGCTATGCAGGGGGAACAATAGAAAATCCTACATATCGACAAATGGGTGACCATACAGAAACGATTGAAATAGATTTTGATCCGACCCTCATTTGTTTTGAACAAATAATGGAGGTATTTTGGGAAAATCATCATCCATCAAGAAGACGCGGTTATGGAGGAAGACAATACATGTCGCTTCTGTTATACCACAATGAAATACAGAAAAATGAAGCATTGCAAATAAAAAGAAAGTGGGAGAAGATTCGAGGTGAGGTTATTCCAACTGAGATAAAGTCTTATACTCAATTTTTTCTCGCGGAGGAAAAGCATCAAAAGTATTATTTAAAACGATATAAAACAGCCTATGAAGCAGTAAGAGAGTTATTTACTACACACGACCAATTTGTACAATCAACATTGATTGCACGCTTAAATGGATTTGTTCGTGAATTCGGTACTTTATCTGATTTAAAGTCGGAAATTGAAACATGGGGTCTTTCTAAATCCGATCAGATCCGGATACTCGAAACACTTAATTTGCTAAAATGGTAAAGGGGAGAGTGTGAGGTAAATGCACGAACTAGCTACGTTTGGAGGTGTCCTTTCTGATTCATGGTTCCTCCATTTGTTGAATTCCCTGGAGTTGAGGAAGGGATCTACGTTGTTATAGTTTCGGGTGAACCTTTTTTTCTTCGCTTGATAAGTTTGAGTCAGGCTGCGGGTGGCCGACTTTTTCACAGCCAATTATGCACTATCAAATTAAAGAAAAGCTCGATAAGAGTCATAGTATGTTAAGAAGTGAAATTCGAAGTAAAATAGGGAATTCTCATTTAGGCCACGTGTTTGAAGATGAACCGAAACATAGAAGGGGTCGCCGTTATTGCAGTAATTCTACTTCACTACGATTTATCAATAAGAAGGATTTAATGCGAGAAGAATACGAGGAATATATGTATTTGTTTTATAAGAATTACTTTTGAGGATTGTATTTTAAATAGCTATAAACAAAAAGAGTCGATTTCAAAGTTTCAAAACTTTGAAATCGACTCTCTCTTTAATTATGCTGCCGTTTGTTCTACTTTTTTTCTGAAATACCATTTTAAAAATGGTGGGACGAAAATCACAATTAATAAGATACGTGTTAGTTGGAGTGCACTAACAATGGCGGGGTCTGCACCGACCATGGAGGCTGTTAGCACCATTTCAATCAACCCTCCTGGAGCAACACTTAAAATAGCAGTAGCAAGATTTAAGGTTGTGAAGTTGGCTAATACTGCTCCTAAACCAAATGAAATTATGATGAGGGTAAGTGCGATAGCAAAATAAACAAGACAGTATTTTCCACCTTTTTTCAAATCTGCGAATGATATGTTCTTCCCAAGGCCGATCCCTACTGAAATCTGACCAGCGATGAGTAAAAAGTGTGGAATGCTAGCTAAGTCTACTGAACCGATATTCAAAATAGCAGTTATTGCAAGTGGCCCGATAACCAAACCTGCAGGGATTTTATTTTGCAATAGGATTCCTGTTATAGCAGGAAGAGTAAACCATAAGTAATTCCACCCTCCATACACCATGCTTTGTGATGCTAATATCCCACCTATATTCCCTGCAGAACCAGAAAAAAAATAAACAATGGCAGAAGGTACGATAAATAGAACTGTTAACAACCGAACAGTCTGGAAAATGACTACTAGTGAAGATTCGGCGTTTAGGTTTTCACTTGCTAATGTCATTTCTGTTAATCCACCAGGGATAGAACCAAAAACACTCGTAATCTTATCAACGTTAATCCAGTTGGTAACAGTGGAACTAATGAAAATACTTATTGTGATAAGGATGATTGTAAGAAACACATATGAAATGAAATTAGGACCAACGATAAAGAAAGTTTCAGCTGTAAAATACAATCCAAAGTAGGTTCCTAGAATAATAAATCCACTGTTTTTGATCGCATTAGGCCAATAAGATTCACGTTTTGTAAATCCTTGCCAAAGCATAACAAATGTCATTGCACCTAAAACCCAAGGAAGTGGGAAGTCTAATAAATAAAACAAGCAACCACCTAATAAACCTAGTAAACTAGTTTCGAACATTCGATACATGTTAGTTATGTTCATGTTTAACTCCTTTAGCTATACAATGTAATTTAAGAAAGAACACAAATTTCGCTTCACGAAATATAACTTTTGAAAGTTGTATAGTATTATAATCGATAAAACCAATTAAAAATAAGTTTTGTAGATTAGGTAATTTAGTTGTTCGAAAAGGAGAGGCAAACTAGAAGGGAAATGTTATTATTGAATAGCTCTGACCTTGTGTCGATTTAATATTATTATTCATGTACTTTTTTAATTCACATTGATAATTATAACATATATTTAAATGACAAATGCATAAAGGTGTTTCTTATCTCTTATTATAGTGCTGATCGATTGCATCGAACAACAGTGCACGTTACTATATAATTGAATACATAAATGACATAGAAAGAAGGCACTCTTATGATTAATCGAACAGTACTCCTTAAATTTTCAGAAACGACAACTCAGGAACAACTTCAAGAAGTTATTGAACAATTTAAAGCATTAAAAAATCACTTAACAGGTATTGTTGATCTCCAAGCAGGTCTGAATTTTGCTGAAAAAAGCAAAGAATATCAAGTTGTATTAACAGTTCGTTTTGAAGACAGAGCTGCTTTAGATGCGTACGCAAACGATGAAAAACACCAAGCTGTAGCTGCGTTCATCAGAGAAGTAGGACGCGTAGATAGCATTGGGGTAGACTTTGAATTATAAGTGGATACAAAAGAGCTTAGCGAAGTAGAGCTAAGCTTTTTTTGTATTCATAATGAAACTGCCTCTCATTCGTCTTAATTTTTCTTATGTATATGCAATTGGATGAAATTACATGCGTATCATTCAGAAAATTGCGTTATAATGAAGTGGATGAATAGGAAGGGGGGCTAGTTGTTGAGGAAGTATTCACTCATCCTTATATTTGTAACCGTTTTCACTATTTCGCTATTTTATTATCATTCGCAAAATAAAGACTCGTATATTTTGCATAATCACGAAAGTGTGTTTTTAGAGCAAGAAAATATGATAGCGGTTTCAACTTATAATATTCAATTTGGTAGAGGTCAAGATAAACTTGTGAAGTTAAAGCGAACGATTGAAACGTTGCAATCTTTAGATGCTGATATTATTAGTTTACAAGAAGTCGAACGAAATAGCCTACGATCGTATTTCAATGATCAAGTTCACACTATTGCAAGAGAACTCAATATGAATGCGTATTTTTCTCCTTCAATCGCTTATCCTGGTTTATATTATGGTAATGCGATACTGACCCGTTTCCCTATTAATAATGCGAAAACTATGCATTTCCACCATAGATTAGAAAATAGAGCAGCATTAGTTGTAGAAGTTCAAGTCACAGACACTCAAACACTACATGTAATTAATACCCATTTAGGTTTAGACAGAACTGAACGTTCAGGTGCAATTGATAAGATTAATCAAAAACTAACAAATCTAGACGGTCCTATTATTTTAACTGGAGATTTGAATGCAGTTCCAAGTGAGCAAGAATATCGTCAGTGGAACGATAAATTAACAAAAAGCAACAAAGGAATTCCGATTCAAACCTATAACAATCAAAACTGGCAGATTGATTACATTTTTCATAGCTCGGATTTCACTGTAAATGAAGTGAATGTGATTGAAAGTGATGCTTCAGATCATTTTGCTGTTAGTGCTTTATTGTATTTAGAAAGCTCTCCAGTGTATACAGATGCAAAAGCTCAATCAAAAGAACTCAAATAGTTATATTTGTTAATTAATGATTTTGGCGTAGCGTATGTTACGCTATTTTTGTGTCAATTAGTAATTAATGAAACTTTCTCTTAGTCTGTACGTAAGTCTATATCAAGTAACAAGGTGTTCTTTGTATGAAAAAAATGGGAATGTTTACTATGAAAGGGTGTGGAAAGATGGGATTAGTGTTACGAAATGTAACGAAACGATTCGGTAGCTTTACTGCAGTAGATAATTTGAAGCTCGAGGTTCCTGTTAAAGAAATATTTGGATTCCTCGGTGCAAATGGTGCAGGAAAAACAACTACATTTCGCATGGTTTTAGGGTTATTAGATCAAACAGAAGGAAGTATTTTATGGAATGGAAAAGCAGTAAACTATGAAACAACTCCGGAGATTGGGTACTTGCCAGAAGAGAGAGGACTGTACCCAAAAATGAAGGTGAGTGATCAAATCGTTTACCTTGCTCGTTTACGAGGTATGAAAAAACAAGACATTTTACATGAGCTAGATATATGGCTAGATCGGTTTAATGTTCCTGAAAATAAACATAAAAATATTGAAGAACTTTCAAAGGGAAACCAACAAAAAATTCAATTTATAGCTGCAGTCATACACAAACCCAAACTACTTATTTTAGATGAACCATTTAGCGGGCTGGATCCAGTCAATGTAGAACTATTAAAAGATGCTGTGAAAGAAATTAAAGAAAGTGGGACAACGATTGTATTTTCAAGCCACCGGATGGAGCATGTTGAAGAATTGTGCGAGAATCTATGTATCATGCATAAAGGTACGCCTGTGGTATTAGGTGAATTAAAATCAATAAAACGATCTTTTGGAAAGAAAAATGTTTCAATTTTTGCTGATTTTGATTTGACAGATCTGAAGTCGTTACCTGGTGTATTAAAATGGAGGAAAACGACAGAAGGAGTTCAATTACAGGTTGAATCTGAAGGAGCTGCAGAAGAGGTTTTTCATCAAGTTGTCTCAAGAGGGTTTGTTAGGAAGTTTGAATTGGAAGAGCCTTCCTTGCATGATATTTTTATAGAAAAGGTAGGAGCTTCTTATGAGTAATTTCTGGATCATGCTTTCACATGCCTATTTTTCTAAATTGAAAGCCAAATCATTTATTATTACAACGATCATCTTAGCCGCTGCGATTCTGTTAATGTCTAATATTGGCCTCATCATTCATGCGTTCCAAGGGGAAGATAAGAGCGATCAAGTAGCTGTTGTTGATCAAACAGATGAGATGTTTCCAATCCTCGAAGAAGAGTTAAATTCATTAAATAAAAATATAGAGCTCGTTTTAGCAACAGAAACAGAGGAAATGCTTGAGTCGCAGGTCGAAGAAGGAATGTATGAAGGTCTTCTTATTTTAGCTTATGGAACTGGGAATCTGCCAAAAGCGGTGTATAAATCAACGTCCTTATCAGGGAATACCATTACATCTAATATTCAAGCTGCACTTCAACAAATCCAATCAACTAAAGCTGCGGCCCAACTAGATTTATCAATGGATGAGTTAGCTCTATTACACTCACCTGTTATATTTATACAAGAAGCTATTGTGGAAGGTGCTAAATCAGAAGAAGAACTAAATCAAGCAAGAGGGATTGTATATATCCTGCTATTTTTCATTTATTTCTCAGTCATCATGTATGCGAATATGATTGCAACGGAAGTCGCTACAGAAAAGTCATCTCGCGTGATGGAAATCTTAATCTCAAGTGTTTCACCTGTAAAGCAAATGTTCGCTAAGATCATTGGCATTGGATTAGTAGGACTAACCCAGCTAACGGTATTACTCATAGTTGGATACGTGTCATTAATACAAAATCAGGGAGAATTAGTTGGTGGATTTTTTGATGTTTTTGGATTTGGGGACCTTTCAGCATCAATCATTTTATACGCAATTGTGTTCTTTTTATTAGGGTATTTTTTATATGCAACAATTGCAGCGTTACTAGGTTCACTTGTTAGTCGTATAGAAGATGTACAGCAAATGATTTTACCGATGACATTCCTTGTTATGATTGGATTTTTTATTGCAATGTTTGGTTTAGGGGCTCCTGATTCATCAGTGATAACGATAGCCTCCTATATCCCATTTTTTACACCTATGGTAATGTTTCTTCGAGTAGGTATGTTAAACATTCCTATGATTGAACCGATACTTGGGATTGTCGTCTTAGTAATCGCTATCTTCATTCTAGCAATCTTTGGTGGGAAAGTTTATCGTGGTGGCGTCTTAATGTATGGAAAGTCAAATTCCTATAAAGACATTAAGAAAGCAATTGACTTATCGAAAAAATAAAAAGTGATAAATGTCGGCGTTTTTATAAACCTCTATATATCATCTTTTAATAAGGGTGAAGTTCAATGTAAGTGCGATCCTACGAAAAAGTTCTTGATATTATTAAACATATACCTGTTGGAAAAGTGATGACGTATGGACAAATAGCTAAATTTGCAGGTAGTCCTAGAGCAGCAAGACAAGTTGTTCGAATTCTTCACTCGATGATCCGGAAATACAACTTACCTTGGCATAGAGTTGTAAACAAAAAAAGGTGAGATTGTTATAAAAGATGAAAATAAGGTTCTCGTCCAAACAATTTCATTAGAGAATGAAGGGGTTAAGGTGATAAATCGTAAAGTCGATTTGCGTTTATATCAACATCATCCTTTAAACTAGTAAAAGGTCAATTTATTTGACCTTTTTCTAGTTATATTTTTTATAAACTGCGCTGAAACTTTTCAATAAAACGATTTGGATACTCAGAAGGCAAAGCGCTTATCTTATCGAGTTCGGTAAAGTGTTCCTGGGATAATTTCCATCCCACGGCGCCAATATTTTCACGGTATTGTTCAAGTGTACGCGCTCCAAAAATAGGTGATGTAACTCCTTCTTTCATCAATAACCAGTTTAACGCAACTTGCGCTGGTGTCTTTTCAATTTGAGAAGCAATTTCTTTTACTTTATTTACAATCTTGAAATTGCGTACAAGCCCTTTATTCTCCCAGCTTGATTCCCCTTGCAATCCTTGAGATAAACGACCGAAAGACGGAGTTTCTAACCCTTCATATTTTCCGGTTAAAAAGCCACTTCCAAGAGGTCCCCATGGAAGCACTCCAATGCCTTCTTCTAAACATAAAGACATTACTTCCCGATCCATTTCGCGATTTACCAAGCTGTATTGTGGTTGAATGGAAATGAACTTGGCAAATCCTTTTTGTTCACTTATTGAAAGTGACTTCATGACTTGCCAAGCTAAAAAATTAGAGCAGCCTATGTAGCGAACTTTACCAGAAGAAATTAAGTCATCCAATGTACGTAACGTTTCCTCAATAGGAGTCAAGTGGTCCCAAACGTGAAGCTGATATAGGTCGACATAATCTGTTTGCAAACGTCTTAAGCTTGCCTCAATACCATCGACAACACGTTTACGTGAGTAGCCAACATCATTAGGACGATCTCCAACTTTCATTCTCACTTTAGTCGCAAGAATAACGTCTTGACGTTTGTCTTTAATAGCTTTTCCGACTATTTCTTCAGATGTACCACCAACATACACATCAGCCGTATCAATGAAATTCCCGCCATCTTCAAGAAACTGACCGATCATGTTGATCGAGTCAGCTTCCGGTGTGGTATTTCCGAATGTCATCGTACCTAAACATAATTCAGAAACAACTAACCCGCTTTTTCCAACTGTTTTAAATTCCATGTTATCACTCCTATATGTATAGTAGTATGTATTTCTTTTATTGTATCAGCATCTCCTCCTTATAGACATCATAATGCTTTTACAGTTTTCTGAATTTACATTTTTTATAATTGCGCTGTTGTCTAAAACAAGGTATACGAAGTTCTAAGAATCTCTCCTTTCAATTTGATATAATGGATAGATTAAGAAAAATTACGATAAGTGAGGGATGAGTCATGTCAATTTTGTTTTCAAAAAAAATGAATAGATTTCAAACAAGTATTTTCAATGAATTAGCTACATACAAAAAACAAAAAGTTGAAGAGGGGCACCATATGATTGATTTGAGTATAGGGAGCCCAGATCTTTCGCCTCCTGTTTTTGTAATGGAAGAATTAGCAAAGCAAGTAAAGGATCCATCTTCATATAGATATTCATTAGAAGGTACTCCTGAATTTCTTCAAGCGATCTCCAACTATTATTCTAGTCAATATCATGTTACGATCTCATCAGAAAAAGAAGCGTTAATGGTTATGGGGTCACAAGATGGACTCGTTCATTTGCCATCCGTTATCACCGATCCGGGTGACATTATACTGGTCCCAAATCCAGGTTATACAGCGTATGCTGCTGGAATTTCTTTAGCTGAGGCTAAACCGTACTACATGCCTCTTCGCGAAGAAAACCAATTTTTGCCGGATTTAGAACAAATCCCTAAAGACATTCGAATCAAAGCAAAATTAATGATTCTTAACTTTCCAGGAAACCCAGTTCCAGCTATGGCAACTAAAGAGTTCTTTAAATCTGTTGTTCGATTTGCTAGAAAATACAATATTATAGTTTTACATGATTTTGCATATTCAGAATTGTATTATCGTGATAAGCCGATTAGTTTCTTATCTATTCCAGGTGCGAAAGAGGTCGGAATCGAATTTAATTCTCTATCAAAAAGCTTTAATATGGCAGGATGTCGGATTGGTTATGTTGTAGGTAATGAGAGAGTGATCGAAGGATTACATCGCTTGAAGTCCAATTTAGATTTTGGTGTTTTTCTGCCGATTCAACAAGCAGCGGTTTGCGCACTTTCAAATTCAACTACTTTTAGTGCCGACCTTAGAGAAATTTACAAAAAACGTAGAGATTTACTAGTAGAGGGACTACATTCAGTTGGATGGAACGTTCAATCTCCTCAAGCCTCTATGTTCATTTGGGCAAACGTACCTGAACGATATTCTTCAACCGAACTAACATATAAATTGATCGATGAAGCCGGGATCGTTACTGTGCCCGGAATAGCGTTTGGCTCACAAGGAGAAGGGTATTTGCGATTATCACTTGTCCAAAGCGAAGAAGTATTAAAAACAGCTGTAAAAAGGTTAAAAAAGAGTAATATTTTTTAAAAATATTTATGGATCTATTATTCTAAAACGGAAGAGTACCTACAGGGTCGATCTTCCGTTTTTGTTTCCCCTATTTTTCTCCTTGCTATTTATTGAAAACGACATGATGGGGGATTTTGTTATAAAGGGGCAGGGGGTAAAATCATTTTAAATATATTTACGAAATAGCATTAAATAGAAGGTCGTTCTTTTTATATTAAATACTATTTTTGTTATAATAGTTATGGAGGTGCTGATATGTCTAAAATTCATTTCTCATTAGCAGAAGCAAACGCACTTTTGCCAACTCTTAGAAAAGAGCTAGTAGAGCTACAACAACTAAAACATAAATTCCAATATCAATTAAAGAAATTAAATAAGATCAAAGAAGCCAACCACGAACTTCAAACAGATTCAAAAGAAATCTTTATGAATGAGAGTGAGCTGGAGTTTATTGAAATGCAAGCGCAACTTCATGCATACAATATTGAATCATTAGGTGTCCAACTAAAGGACATCGATTTAGGACTTCTTGATTTTCCATCTCTAAAGGATGGAAAAGAAATACTTCTGTGCTGGAAACAAGGAGAGCCTACAATTACTCATTACCATGGAGAGCATGAAGGGTTTAGTGGAAGGAAGCCATTATAGAACAAATCATTCAAAAGCCTGCACATCAAATGCAGGCTTTTGAATTAGCTAGCTATGATGAATGATACTTTCAAATACATCATAGAGGTTATACCGCAGTGTTTCGTTGTTTTTCTTGGGCTAATATATACATCGCACTTGACCAACCAAGTGGTGTATTAGGGTTAGGATCCTTTGAATGTGCGAAATATGCTTCTGGTAAAACCGCACCTTCTAACATCACTTGTTTCGTTCGTTCTAAATAGTGAAGAGCTTGCTCTTCGTCATTTAAGGTCAGCCAACAAAGGGAGAGCCATGGTAGTCCGAATGTCCATTCTGCTTCTGTTCCAAAATAAAACGTCTTATCGTGACAGCGCCCATGCGACGCTTCGAATTTTGAAAAGTAGCTGTCGCCTTGATAACGAATTACGCCATTTGAGCGTAGCAATGACCGTTCTACTCGGTCTATGATTTGCCTTGCTTTATCACCGTCATACAGTTTATAAGGATAAATCAGACTAAGTTGGGCAAGATCTACCTCTTTTGTGTAGCTTTCTCTAGGGAACAAAGTATTTAATGTTTCCAGCCCTTTATCTATTGCTTCTTGAGGAACGAAAACAATTGGTTGTACTGCTTTTAATCCTGCTGCGCATGCACCAACACTACTTGCGTGCAATTCCTTCGTTTCTTCCCACATGCCATTATCTTCATCTTCCCAGTAATTACAACAAATTAAGTAAAACACAAGCTTTTGAACAATTTGGTGATCTCGATCATCTCGAAATATAGTTTTTTTATGTTCGATAATACCGGAGCCTAATGCAAATAAAAATGCACCTATCATATCGTGCTGCGCGTGTCCCCATTCTTGCTCATGAATTTCATAGCCATCAGGACTATACCTGGCATGGAGGTATTCATATACAGCTTGCGGACGTTGTTTGGTATGAATGTTAATTTTCCATTCATACCGACGAAACACATCAAGTATGGCTTGCATGGTCTTAGTGAATGTGTCACATTTTTTCGTCATGTAAGGAAGGGACATGTAAACAGCATCTCTTATCCAAAAATAGTGATACTCTTTTGACTGGCTAGCAAGGTACAAATGATTGGGCTGCCTTAATTGGGTTAACAATTGATAACTTTCTTGTAAACGGTCCATGTTATCTCCTCCTAGGTTTGTCCGTAGTACTTCTTGTCATCGTTTTAACCGAAATTAAAGGCACTTATACATGAAATATTGACTCTTAAAATGAAAATTAAAGTATTTGGACAAGCCATCTATTCATAAAATCTAATAATAATGAACATTTAGTAGAGGTTGTTCTATAGTTAGTTCGATAAGAACGCCTTTTTTGTTTAACGAAAAATAAAACAATAAAAGAGGTGACTAATATGAGTTTTTTTGCTCGGTTTTCAAATATTAACTTGGAAATGGACCAAGCATTGGTAACGTCGTTTTTAGAACAAATTGAAAAAGTGTATCGTTATGAATGGATCTCAGATAAAGAGGTAAAAACACTAATCATTCATGGCGAGGAAATATATGAACTGCCGTTTATCGAGAAAGAAAATTCATTTACTTTATCGATACAGGAATTAATCATAACGGAAAAGACATTTTCATTGCCGTTTAATCAATTACTGTTTGAAGCTAGGAAGAAAAGACTTGGAATCATAAATATTAATGAACGAAAGAAGCAAAGAGCAGAAAAAAAGTTGCAAGATATTATAGAAATTCGGACAAGGAAAAAAGAACAAGAAAAAAAAGAATCGTTAGCAATGTCAAAACAAACGAAAGAATATGTGACGAAATTTGAAATCAATTATTTATTAATGGATTTGTACGAAGCACTTGAAATAAATGATGATGAGAAAATTACGTTTTGTAAACAACGATTGCAAGAATTAGTAAGGGAAAAAGGAAGTTAAAAATGTGAGAAATCTTTTTTTGTGATTGGACTAGACTACTTAGGGTAAAAAAGATAGATTCAGCAAATGAAATGGCTGATTCTATCTTTTTTTATTTATGGAATCGTGTATTTATTCAAGCAATAATGGAATAGATCTCGAATACTCTTTACCTTGAAAGCTTGAAGTTTGTTACAATAGATTCATTGACGGTAAGATAAGGGGTTACAGACAATGGAAAATCAACCTTTGCTTCATTCTAAAGAGAAAGGGCTCGCATTACATAATGTCGTATTATTAATGGGCATTTTATTTGTCTCCTTTAATTTACGTCCTGCTATTACTGCAGTTGGCCCATTAGTCGGATCGATTCGCGTTGATGTTGGGATATCGAATGGATTAGCTGGTTTGCTGACAACGATTCCATTGATAGCATTCGCATTGCTATCGTTTTTTGCTCCGAAGTTAGGGTACCGGTTTGGAAATGAGCTGATGGTGTTTTTCGGATTGCTCACTTTACTGGTCGGAATTATTATACGATCTATGGGACTTTCAATGACCGTATTTACTGGAACCGCTTTAGTAGGAATCGGTATTGCCATATCGAATGTGTTGTTACCGAGTATTGTAAAAAGTAAATTCCCTAGTCAAATTGGTCTAATGACTGGTTTGTATACAACTTCAATGTGTGTATTTGCAGCAATTGGTTCAGGTTTAAGTGTTCCTTTAGCGCACGGGCTTCATTTAGGTTGGCAAAAATCATTAGCCGTTTGGGCTTTTCTAACAGTTGTAGCTGTCTTGATGTGGATCCCTCAATTAAAAAACGCTTCTCCTATTACATCGTCTTACATGAGAAATATTAAGATAAAAAGCACAACAATATGGCGTTCAAAATTAGCTTGGCAGGTAACAATCTTTATGGGCCTACAGTCATTTTTGTTTTACAGTTTAATTGCATGGTTGCCTGAAATCCTTAGTAATAGTGGGTTAAGCATGTCAGAAGCAGGCTGGATGGTTTCAATTATGCAATTAGCTGGATTGCCTATGGCCTTGCTTACTCCGATTTATGCCGATCGTTTTTCGAATCAGAAGGGCATCGTTTGGCTAATTGGGGTGTTTTATCTGATTGGAATTATAGGGATTACTATTACTGACAGTGTTTTAGTCCTAACGTGCAGTGTAGTTTTAATTGGTCTTGGTCAGGGAGCTTCCATTAGTTTAGCACTAACTTTAATCGGCCTTCGATCTGCTCATTCTAAGCAGGCTGCAGAGTTATCGGGGATGTCACAATCAATAGGGTATTCACTCGCTGCAATTGGTCCACTTACAATTGGAATGCTTTTGGATGTTACGAAAACTCCGAGCGTTACATTTGTCATCTTTGTTTTTATTATTGTGATCATGGTGATAGCAGGTCTTGGAGCTGGTAAGAATAAAACGGTATAGTGAACAGAGCAAAATGAGAGTGTGCACCATAACAGGTTCACACTCTCATTTTATGTTGAATCTAAGAACTACAGGAGTTATCATACAATCCGTTCATATAAAGGTTTGTTAAATTATCAATGACATCTTCTATGAAAAGATGATCACCTTTTACACAATCCCACATAAACATCTCATTTGCATAATACCAGCCTCGTGCAACAAGAGCTGAATTAAAAGAAGTAGTCGCTAGTCCATTTCTTTGGGAGAAACGAATATCCACAGAAATTCGCTCGATAAATCGTTCACGAATCTTATTCCATTTTTCTTCTACCTCACTAGATATCCCTAATGCTTCCTTTACTATGTTCATAATTTCTTTTTCCTCTATTGCTAATTCAAGAAAAGAACGGACTTGTTTGGAGATTAAATTGTGTGCTTCTTCTTTTGAAGTTGGGCTAAATGTACGCTCAGCTATTTTATAAAACTGACCCATTACTTCTTCCATTAAAATGATAAAAAGATCATCTTTATTTTTAAAGTAAACATAAGCAGTACCATAGCCAGTATTCGCTTTTTTAATAATTTGTGAAATCGTTGCTTTTTGAAACCCATTTTCGATGAATGTTTCGCGTCCGGCTTCAATTAGCTTCTTTCTCGTTTGAATAGCTTGCCGTTCTCTTGCTGATAAATTTTCAAGATTGTTTGTCATCCATTACACCTCTTTTCGCACATATAATTCTCTATTTACTAGGATGAAATGACCTATTCATTCACTTGAATAGCTCAAGTTTACAAGCATATTTTCTTAATTACAATGATTTCATCTTTTTTTCTTTTAGATGACGTAATGTCATTGACATCATATCATTATCAATATACAATTCAATTATTGAAAAAGCATTTCCATTTTTTTCAGGAGGGTTACGTAAATGCCAGATAATGAAAACGCTTACGAAGTGGAGTACGCTAAGCAGTTAGATAAACAGGATCAACTTGCTTCATATCGTAAAGAGTTTTATGTGAAAGAAGATCGAATTTACCTTGATGGCAATTCGCTTGGACTGCTTTCTAAACGAGCTGAAACAACTGTGCTTCAATTGCTTGATTCTTGGAAGAATTATGGTATCGAAGGCTGGACGGAAGGGGATAACCCGTGGTTCTATCTTTCTGAAACCATAGGGGAGAAGATAGCGCCTCTTGTTGGAGGGAATCCAGATGAAGTAATAGTAACGGGTTCAACGACCGTAAATCTACACCAATTAGTCGCAACCTTTTATGAGCCCGATAGCAAAAGAACAAAGATTTTAGCAGACGAATTAAATTTTCCAAGCGATATTTATGCACTGCAAAGTCAGATAAAGCTAAAAGGGTTTGAACCGAGCGAGCATTTAGTTCAAGTGCGAAGTAAAGATGGACACACTTTACATGAAGAGGACATCATAAATGAGATGAAAGATGATGTTGCCCTTATTGTGCTGCCTAGTGTTCTTTATCGAAGTGGGCAAATTCTTAATATGAAGCGTTTAACAGCTGAAGCACATAAACGTAATATTTTAATTGGTTTTGATCTCTGTCACTCAATTGGTTCCATTCCTCATGAATTAAGTAAATGGGGTGTTGATTTTGCCTTTTGGTGTAATTACAAACATCTAAATGGTGGACCTGGTGGTGTTGGAGGACTGTATGTGAACAAGAAACACTTTGGCAAGCATCCGGGACTTTCTGGTTGGTTTAGCTCTAAAAAGGATAAACAGTTTGATATGGAGCATGTCCTAACACCAGCTGAACATGCTGGTGCATTCCAAATGGGAACGCCGCATGTACTTAGTATTGCACCTTTGATTGGGTCACTTGCTATTTTTGAAGAAGCAGGGATTGAAAATATTCGAAAGAAATCATTAAAAATGACACAGTACTTAATGGATCTCATCGACTATGAATTGTCTGACTTTGGGTTTGTCATTCGCAATCCTAAAGAAGAGGATAAGCGAGGCGGTCATATATATATTGAACACCCGGAAGCGGCTAGAATTTGCAAAGCATTAAAAGCAAAGAACATTATTCCTGACTTCCGCAAACCAAATGGGGTTCGCTTAGCTCCTGTTGCCTTGTATAACACATATGAGGAAGTATGGAGCAGTGTACAAATATTAAAGACAATTATGGAAGAAGAGCTTTATAAGAAATTTAAAAATGAACGTGGGGTGGTAGCCTAATGCAGTCAAAAGATAATAAAAAAGCACAATGGATTGATGTTTCTCAGCCGTTACATGAAGGAATAGCTCATTGGCCAGAAGATACACCTTTTTCCTATAAAGTGACGTACTCAAAGGAGCAAACCGGTTCCGTTAATATCGGTCAAATGACAACAAGTGTTCATTCGGGAACACATGTTGATGCACCGTTTCATTTTAAAAATGATGGGGCAACAATCTTGGATTTAGATGTTAATTTGTACATTGGAGAAGCGAGAATCATTGATATCTCAGCTTATGAAAAAATAGATGAACCAACTTTACGTCAATTTGATTTAAAAGGGGTAACTCGCCTTTTAGTCAAAACCTCTGTTCCAAATCAACCTGAGGTCTTTCCTGAGAGCATACCCTATGTAACGGCTGATGGAGCTCGTTATTTGTTTGAAAACGGTGTGCGACTTATTGGTGTCGATGTACCCTCTGTAGACTCGCTTGATAGTAAAGACTTAGAAGGTCATCACGCTCTTTTCAAATACAATATTGCCATCCTAGAAAACTTGATGTTGGACCATGTTGCAGAAGGCGATTATGAACTAATAGCTCTGCCTCTTCCATTAAAAGATGCAGATGGGAGTCCGGTACGAGCTGTTATAAGGCCCATATGATATAAGGTGAAAATGATATTCTAAAGGAGGAGCACTATGACGAATAATCATGAACACTATCAAAACAAAGCAACGGAAGCGGAAAAAGGAATTCATACCGATTTTATTAATAATATGACTTACGGTGAGTACTTAAAGTTAGAGGATATTCTTTCAAGTCAAAATCGATTATCTGAACACCATGATGAAATGCTATTTATTATCATTCACCAAGTAAGTGAACTTTGGATGAAGTTGATTTTACATGAAACCAATGCAGCCATTGAGTCCATCCAGGCAGATGATTTACCAACTTCTTTTAAGCGTTTAGCACGTGTGTCAAAGATTCAATCACAAATTATTCAAGCATGGGATGTCCTCTCAACACTAACTCCTGCTGAATATATGGAGTTCCGTGATTCATTAGGTCAAGCATCTGGATTTCAATCGTATCAATATCGCTTAATTGAATTTGCTCTTGGGTACAAAACAGGTCATATCTTAAAGATTTATGAAAAAGATTCAATGTTGCATCAGACACTTACAAAAGCTTATCATGCCCCGAGTCTATATGATGTTTCCATTCAAGCACTTGCGAAAGCAGGCTTGCATGTAAATCCAGATTTATTACAACGTGATTTCTCTAAGCCATATGAAGAAGATGTAACTGTACGTGATGCATGGCTAACCGTATATCGAGACGTTGACAAATACTGGGATTTGTATCAACTAGCAGAGAAATTAGTTGATATCGAAGATTGGCTCCAGCAATGGCGTTTCCGTCACATGAAAACTGTAGAACGTATTATTGGATTTAAGGTAGGAACAGGTGGATCATCTGGCGTGAATTATTTGAAAAAAGTATTAGACCAACGCTTTTTCCCAGAGCTGTGGGATCTCCGTACTGAAATCTAGATGTTCT
Source organism: Halalkalibacter kiskunsagensis (assembly GCF_037027555.1). Taxonomy (NCBI): domain Bacteria; kingdom Bacillati; phylum Bacillota; class Bacilli; order Caryophanales; family Bacillaceae; genus Halalkalibacter; species Halalkalibacter kiskunsagensis. The sequence continues at coordinate 50,850 of NZ_JAXBLX010000024.1, forward strand.
GCATCGGTGGAGAAATGTTCTTCACTGATGTTTCATATAAGAGGTCAACTCGTAGAAGCTGGTATCTTGTAGTTTTCTGAAAAAGTAACGTATATAAAAGAAGCACTTGTTGAATTAGAAGAAGCAATTAAAAATTTAAACAGTCATTGGTTATAATTATAAGCTAATATTTGAAAGGGAGTTATCGTATGGTTGTAATTTGATACTTATTCATTATATAGTTAAATAGACAGAAAAAATATAATTTAACACCTATCCAATTGTAGCAAAAAAGGACAAGGGACATAGGATAAATAAAACTTGAAGGAGGGACGTGAGTTGGGTAAAGCGATAAATAGAATCAAATCACAGCTCGCACAATTAGATAAAGAAAACAATTGGGATGAAATGCAACGTGATGAGGTTATTGATTTATTAATATATGAAGAAATTAAAGCTGCTTCACATGAGCTTGATTTTGAGCAAGTAGGTAGAATGGTTAGTTATTTACTTGAACATGGAGAAGCATTGAAATAACTTGCCAATTTGGCACAACTTTGTTAACAATATGCTGACCTCAGTTAATATTTGATTCAACATATCACTACAAAAAGCGTAAAAAATTATATATGTACAAGCAAACGCAAATTGAGCTCACTACGCCTCTTTCTAATGCGAGAATGTGGGCTTTTTTGTTTGGAATCGAATAAGTGAAATTGCTTTTAGTGAAATAGTATAGAAAAGGATGAGCGCAGCTTGAATGATTTTAATTTAGATCTTCTTAGTTATATTTATACATATTCATGTCGTGAGGACGAACGTTCTTTGTGTCAGTTAGAAATGCGTGCGATTTTTGGAAGGGATATTGAGACTTCTATTTTGGAAAGTTCGATTCCAATTGACCCGAGTAGAAGTCCATTTATAAAAGAAAGAATTGATGTGATTTTTAAAGGAACATGTTTGGAGGATATAGCCCTCCGTTTGAAAAAGTTACAAACTGTCGAAGCAACTTTTAAAGTTGTATTTGTTAAAAATGATGACCTAGGTCAAGATGAAAAGATTGGCTTTAAAAAAAGGCGTGAGATAGAGCGTGAAATAGGTTTACAAATAAATGGGGAAGTTGATCTACTTAAGCCAGAATTATTGTTTGCAATTATGAAAGTGAACGAGGGTTGGATATTTGGTAAATATATAAAAAGTGAAGCAATTTGGTTGCATCATCAAAGGAAGCCACATCAGTATTCCACTGCATTGAGTACACGAGTAGCTAGAGCAATTGTCAATATTGCAGCGCCTAATCCCAATGGGGTAAAACTAATTGATCCGTGTTGTGGAATCGGTACAGTACTCGTAGAAGCACTTTCGATGGGCATGGATATTGTCGGACGAGACTTAAATCGACTTGTCATACCCGGCGCACGAGGAAATATTGCGCATTTTGGATTTCATGCTGAAGTTACGTTAGGAGACATTCGAGATGTAACAGAAAATTATGATGTGGCCATAATTGATATGCCCTATAATCTATGTTCTGTACTTAGTAAAGAAGATCAGCTTGAGATGCTCGAAAGTGCTCGAATATTTGCAAAAAAAGTGGTCATTATTACAATTGAAACGATTGATTCAATAATAGAAAAAGCAGGACTCGTAATTGTGGATCGTTGTGTTGCTAAAAAAGGGGGATTTACTAGGCAAATTATAGTTTGTGAATGATTAAAAGGGTAAGAAGCAGATCTAAAAATATTGAAGAATGCTTAAAATAGAGGACTACCTTCTAAGACATCCTGAATTTTATAGCCTAATACATTAAATGAATAAATAGTTTCTGAAAGTGAACATGATGATAAAAATCACACTATAAAAAAGATAGTAAATATCTTTTTTGTGATTAGATTTAAATGATTTCACTACTTTTAATCTTCTTGAACTTTCTATAACATTATTGTTGTTAGGATAGTAATTATTTGTAGAGGGTAAAAGAGGACTTTTTATGATCGTTACATTAAATAATGGAGTGAAAATGCCACAGCTAGGGTTTGGTGTTTTTAAAGTAGAGGATGGAAGTATTACGGTTGACGCGGTTAAAAAGGCGATTGACGTTGGTTATCGCTCCATTGATACGGCAGCCATTTATCAAAACGAAGCAGGTGTTGGACAAGGAATCCGTGAAGCTGATGTACCTCGTGAAGAATTGTTCATCACAACAAAGGTATGGAATGCTGATCAAGGATATGAAGAGACATTAGCAGCGTTTGATAAAAGCTTAGAAAAGTTAGGATTAGAATACATAGACTTGTATTTAGTCCATTGGCCGATGCCCAAAGTTGATAAATATGTTGAAACGTATCGTGCATTAGAAAAGTTATATGAGGATGGACGAGTACGAGCTATTGGCGTTTGTAATTTCCATATTCCACATTTAGAGAGATTGTTAAGTGAATGTAAGGTTAAGCCTGTTTTAAACCAAGTGGAATTGCATCCTTGTTTTTCACAAGTAGAGCTTCGCGAATTTTGTGCCAAGCACGATATCTTCGTAGAAGCATGGGGACCCCTTATGCAAGGTGGAGAGGTTCTAAATAATAGTACGGTTTTAGCACTTGCTGAGAAATATAGTAAAAGTCCTGCACAAGTGGTTATCCGTTGGCATCTTCAAAACGATATCATTGTCATTTCAAAATCTGTAACGCCTTCTCGTATTGAAGCGAACTTCGATGTATTCGATTTTGAATTATCAGATGAAGATATGGCGAAACTTGATGATCTTAACACCAATCAACGAATAGGGGCAGATCCTGCAGACTTTTATAAAGTTTAAATTATTGTTACGGGACCGACTTAGGGGTATTTATCTCCGAGGTCGGCCTTTTTTGTGATAAGCCTAGGACCTTCCACCTAAGATGATCGCTGAATTTGTGACAGAAGATTATGATAGGTTTCCACTTCCTCAAGTTTTCCAATTTTACGATACGTTTTAGCTAGCCACTTAATAGGCTCTACTTCATTTGGGTGAAGCTCCATTTCCCAACTAAAGCAGTCAATTGCTTGTTCATATTGGTGTAAGTCAAAATAATGCATGCCTAGTTCCAATTGGTTGTCGGGATCATCCATTATGTTAAACATGTTATTGATCTTATTTCTTACCGGAATCTCATCGTTGAATTGAAATTGTTGAAGCCAAGAATGGATTTCAGACAAACTATGTTGCTTTAGAAGTTGCGGAAGTGTTGAACGCAGAATTTTTTCAAATAGTAGAGGTCGCTTACCAACCAAAGGGAACAGGCGTTCGGAAATTGATGTTATAGAAAGGGTTAAATGTGAAAGAAAATTATAATCAATCAAGTCAGAAAGTTCATCCATTTCATTATCTGATAGGGAAAATGAATAAGCGAAAAGTAAAGTAATGGCATTTTTGTAGTCCTGTTTCTTGATTAGGCGTTGATATACGTCTTGGTGAAGTCCAGATTTAGGCGATGTGTGTGGAAGGAAAGAGAGTAGAAATTGTAAGACTTCATCATGTTCAAAGTACTCAGTTAAGTCTTGAACTAGTTTAGGATACGTTACTGCAGTAGGCTGGTTAAGCCATTTAGCTATACGGATAAAAAGGAGGTCATTCAAACGGTTTTGGTGAGTATAGAGTGTCACTAAAAGGTCATAATTCTTATTCAAGTTTAAGAAGCATTGTTGTTCAACATAAATTGGATCCGACGAAAGCAGTTTAGATAAAGGTGCTTTAAAATAGTTTGCAGCACTAGCATAGTCTAAGTGTTCTGTAGTAGAAGTGATCCAATTTCGATTGTATCCTCTTGAACGTAGAATCATTGCTAAACGATAGGCAGCTCTTAATTTACCATTACGACGATATGTAAAAAAGCATTCTTTTAAAAATGATTCAAGTGTGTCAGCTGATAGATAAGAATCAAAGTAGGAAGTGATAAGAGCAGTCTCTTCAAGGGAGTAGTCTTTTTTTATCGTAGTCATTAGTTGACGAATAGGACTGATTTTAACTGTAGACAATGGAGGGAGTAACCGTGAGAACAGCGGATTAGGTGCATAGATGAAAACCCCATGTTTTTCTGCGTTTCCTAAAAACGAGTTTCGTGTGAAATCTTTTAAAGGCTGAACAGTTAAAAAATGATCTTTGTAGAAAAAAAGTAAATAATGCGAGTTATTTGAGTCAATGCATTCAACAAGCTTACACTGCTGGAAAAAAGTGAGTTTGTGTGCTTGTAAAGAAATCTGTTCTTTGTCTTTACTTAGTAATGTCCATTCGGTCGGCTGCATAGAAATACCCCCTTTTTTAAAACTATATCATACTTCGTTTTTGAATGCATTAGCTACGAGTGTCGAATGGAATCTTGGTTAGTAAGGAAATATATCCACTTAAAAATCTTTATTCGTTTTTCTGAAAATGAGGTTATATCACATTAACTTAATAGGGCGCTTACATGAATGTAAGCGCCCGTATATTTCCATAATTAAAACTGAGATCCACCTATTTGTTGCTCAGCCATTTGAACTAATCTTTTTGTGATTTCTCCACCAACAGAGCCGTTTGCACGGGAAGTTGTGTCAGGTCCTAATTGAACGCCAAATTCTGATGCAATCTCATACTTCATTTGATCCAATGCTTGCTGTACACCTGGAACTAATAATTGATTTGAATTATTGTTGCTACTTGCCATGTTAAAACACCTCTTTCTTGGTTTTGAGAATAGTATGTTAAAATTTATACCGTTTATGTACAAAAGGGTACGATAAATATAAAATAAATATTTCCAGCTTGTTCAACGCTGTACTATTAAATTAAGATGCAAGAAAACTATTGAAGAGCACAAAAAGTCGCTATCGTTTGCGAGCATTGTGAAAGGTACGACGATTACGATTCTTTTACCTTTTATAAGAGAAGATTAGCGGAATGCAGAAGAGATGAAAAAGAATAAGGACAGTCACATCTTTGTAAGACTAAATCAGCGATTTATTCTTTTTTAATAGCAATGTAGTACAAGAAGGAATGAAAAGGAATCGAAATAACCAAATTAAGAAATAGTGAGGGTACTGCCTAACCAATCATAAAAATTACAAATGATAGAGATAACTAAAACAAATTTGACTAATCGGAATAATAGACATACGATTAAATTAATTATTTTCGCTAATTGTGAATGGCAAAGTTTGTTGAAAACCGTCATAATTAATAAAATGATGTACATAAATTTATATTCTTTTTTGTGAGGTGGATATAGTTGCAACTTCAGGTAATGAACAGTCCGTTTAATCAAGAGCAGGCAGAGCTCCTTAATCATCTTCTGCCATCACTGACAGAATCACAAAAAGTCTGGCTTAGTGGTTACCTAGCCGCAACACAGTCTGCTTCTGTAGCAAGTACACCAGAAGCACCTGTTGCAGAACTTCCTACAATCAACGTTCAGCCAGTTTCTAAAGAAGTGACCATTCTTTATGGCTCACAGACAGGGAATGCACAGGGACTTGCTGAAAATGTAGGAAAAACTCTTCGAGGGCAGGAATTTGAAGTGACTGTCGCATCAATGAGTGATTTTAAGCCGAATAATTTGAAGAAACTTCATAATTTACTCATTATTGTAAGTACGCACGGCGAAGGAGATCCGCCAGATAACGCGCTGTCCTTCCATGAGTTTCTACATGGCAGACGAGCTCCAAAACTCGATGATCTACGTTTCTCTGTTTTATCACTAGGAGACAGCTCGTATGAATTTTTCTGTCAAACAGGGAAAGAGTTTGATCAGCGTTTAGAAGAACTCGGAGGCAAGCGCCTAAACGAGAGAGTTGACTGTGATCTTGATTTTGATGAACCAGCAGCAGAATGGCTTGAAGGAGTTATTAGCGGTTTAAAAGAAGCTCAGGGTGGAAGTGCTGCTGCTTCAGTCGAAACTCCGCAAGCCGCTGTTGAATCAGAATATTCTAGAACAAATCCGTTTAAAGCAGAAGTGCTTGAAAATTTAAACTTAAACGGTCGTGGATCAAATAAAGAAACTCGCCATCTAGAGTTATCTCTTGAAGGGTCTGGACTTACGTATGAACCAGGTGATAGCCTTGGTATTTATCCGGAGAATGATCCTGCTCTTGTTGATTTGCTTTTACAGGAACTAAAGTGGGATCCAGATGAGATTGTTAAGGTCAATAAACAGGGCGATGTTCGATCATTGAAAGAAGCCCTAACTTCTCAGTTTGAAATTACGATATTAACAAAACCATTGCTTCAACAAGCAGCTGATCTTACGGCAAACCCTAAATTAAAAGAACTGTTATCAGCAGGCAATGAAGATAAAGTAAAAGAGTATATTAATGGACGCGATCTGCTTGACCTGGTTCGAGATTATGGTCCGTGGAGTGTTTCAGCACAAGAATTTGTTTCCATTTTACGTAAAATGCCAGCGCGTCTTTATTCAATTGCAAGCAGTTTAACAGCGAATCCTGATGAAGTACATTTGACAATCGGTGCAGTACGTTACAATACACATGGACGTGATCGGGATGGGGTTTGCTCGATTTTATGTTCAGAACGTTTGCAAGCAGGTGATACTCTTCCTGTGTACATTCAGCACAATCAAAACTTTAAACTACCACAAAATCCAGATACCCCGATTATAATGGTAGGACCTGGAACAGGTATTGCTCCATTCCGTGCGTTTATGCAAGAACGTGAAGAATTGGGAGTTGAAGGAAAGTCATGGATGTTTTTTGGAGATCAACATTTCGTGACAGACTTCCTTTATCAGACTGAATGGCAAAAGTGGTTAAAAGACGGTATTCTGACGAAAATGGACGTTGCATTCTCACGCGATACTGATGAAAAAGTGTATGTACAAAATCGCATGCAAGAACAGAGCAAAGAATTATTTGAGTGGTTACAACAAGGAGCCGCAGTATACATTTGTGGCGATGAGAAACATATGGCACATGACGTGCATAACACTCTTATTGAGATTATCGAACATGAAGGCGGTATGAGCCGTGAAAAAGCAGAAGAGTATCTTGCAACAATGCAACAAGAAAAACGATACCAGCGTGATGTATACTGATTGTTGGATTGAAAGGAGTATTTTTAATGGTGAATAAAACGTTAAATGCACCAGAAGGCCCACCAAGTGATGTTGAACGTATAAAAGAAGAAAGTAACTATTTGCGTGGCACACTAAAAGAAACAATGCTAGATCGAATCAGCTCTGGAATTTCTGATGACGATAATCGATTAATGAAATTCCACGGAAGCTATCTGCAAGACGATCGTGACTTACGTAATGAACGTCAAAAGCAAAAGCTTGAACCAGCTTATCAATTTATGCTGCGTGTTCGGACGCCAGGTGGCGTATCAACGCCGGAGCAATGGCTAATAATGGATGAACTTGCTCAAAAATATGGAAATGGTACGTTAAAGCTAACAACTCGTCAGGCATTTCAAATGCATGGAATTTTAAAATGGAATATGAAACAAACGATTAAAGAAATTCATGCATCTCTTTTGGATACAATTGCTGCCTGTGGTGATGTAAATCGAAATGTCATGTGTAACCCGAATCCAGATCAATCTGAGGTTCATTCTGAAGTCTTTAAATGGTCCAAACAATTAAGTGATGACTTGCTTCCTCGTACGAGAGCGTATCATGAACTTTGGCTTGATGAAGAAAAAGTCGCAGGAACGCCAGAGGTAGAAGAAGTTGAACCAATGTATGGACCACTTTATTTGCCGAGAAAGTTTAAAATAGGTATGGCCGTACCACCATCAAATGATGTTGATATCTTTTCACAAGATCTTGGTTTTATTGCAATTGTTGAGGATAATAAGCTAGTTGGATTTAACGTAACAATTGGTGGCGGTATGGGGATGTCACACGGCGACAAAGAAACATATCCACAACTTGGAAAAGTAATCGGCTTCTGTAAGCCTGAACAAACATATGATGTAGCAGAAAAAATCATAACTATTCAACGCGATTATGGAAATCGTTCCGCACGAAAAAATGCTCGCTTCAAATATACGGTTGATCGTCTTGGGTTAGAAACTGTTGTGGCAGAATTAGAAAATCGTCTAGGTTGGAGTATGGACGAAGCGAAGCCTTTTCATTTCGACCATAATGGGGACCGCTATGGTTGGGTAAAGGGTATTAAAGGAAGATGGCATTTTACATTATTTGTGCAAGGTGGTCGTATTACCGATTTGGATGACTATAAACTAATGACTGGTTTGCGTGAAATTGCTAAAATCCATAGTGGTGATTTTCGTTTAACTGCTAACCAAAATTTAGTTATTGCAAATGTGACAAGTCAGAAAAAGAAAAAGATTACCGAATTAATTGAACAATTTGGTTTAACAGATGGTAAGCAGTACTCAGCCATCCGTCGAAGCTCTCTAGCTTGTGTTTCCCTTCCAACTTGTGGATTAGCAATGGCGGAAGCTGAACGCTATTTGCCTGAATTAATCGACAAGATAGATGAAATTGTTGATGAAAACGGATTGACAGACAAAGAAATAACAATTCGTATGACTGGCTGTCCAAATAGCTGTGCTCGTCCAACACTAGGTGAAATTGGCTTTATTGGAAAAGCTCCAGGTAAATACAACATGTATCTTGGTGCAGCACATGATGGCAGTCGGCTAAGCAAAATGTATCGGGAAAATATTGGCGAGGCAGAGATTTTAAGTGAATTACGCTCCCTTCTTTCTCGCTATGCGAAAGAAAGAGAAAAAAGCGAGCACTTCGGTGACTTTGTCATTCGTGCTGGGGTTATTAAAGCAGTGACAGATGGTACGAATTTTCATGATTAATTAAAATCATGAGAGACAGGAATGCATTCCTGTCTCTTTATTGGTCTGTTTAGGAAAATAAATTTTAGTTTGTGACTTCTCAAGAATGATGCCAATTCTAGAACATCAAATTTCGTATGTTTAATTTGTGGTAGCTTTTCATGTAGATTTGTATTAAACTCAACGTATTAAAAAACACCAAGTTTCAAACAATAATTTAACAAAGGGGGAGACGTTATGACAAAAGAAACAGAACAAATGGAGCATGATATAAATATAGGTGACGAAATAAAAGTACTCGAAGGGGAGTATAAGGCAGAAGAAGGGAAAGTTATCAACGTTTATAATAATACGGTAGCGATTGAATTTAATAACATTCTTACTAAAGATAAAAGTAAATATCGTACAGTTGTTAAACATGACAATTATAAGCGGTTAAAGTAATAACTTGATGCAATTCATGTCTTGGGAGATGCTACATACAAAAAGACCGAGTGAGACACTCAATTAGAAAAAAATAAATAGTAATTCATTAATATGAATGTAAAGAGACCTCACTGCTAAGGGGTCTCTTTATTCTTTATTCATTTTTTCGAATTTATACTAAAGTTATAGGAGCGCATAATGTAAATTTATGATATCTTTATAATAGACAAGATTCGACTTTTTGTGCGAAGGGAAATGTTGAGCAGCAGTTAACAAGGAGAAATTTCATGAAACAAGAATCATATATCTTAGAATCAAAATATAATTGTAAATATCATTATAAGATGGATCCTAATGATATTCCTTTTCCAAAATCAAGTTTAGTTAAAACTATACATTATAGCCGGAAGCAGAAGTATAAAGAGCTTCTCACTGTCTCCAGACATTTCATGAAGAAACTCCTACAATTTATGGAAGGTATACCAACCCTTGTAATGTTTACTGACCATGAAGGATATATTCTTGAAATGTATGGAGATGAAACAATACAAAAGAGTATAACTTCATTAGGAATTGATGAGGGTGTCCTATTTGAAGAACAAGGGGTAGGAACAAACTCGATCTCCTTAGCCTTGAAATATAATAAGCCAATTCAAATAATAGGAAAAGAACATTATCATTATTGTTTACATTCAACTGCTTGTATGTCTGCTCCTTTTTCTTTTGATGATTCAGAAAAGATTTCGGGAACGATTAGTATCATGACGACAATTGAATATGCAAGCTCCTTCCATTTAGGGTTGTTATCATCTGCAGTTGATTCGATTGAACGAGAACTGAAAATTCGAAAACAAAACAGACGGCTCAATATTTTACATCAAGTGATGATTGACTCAACAAAGAGTGGGATAATTATTACAGATACAAAAGGGACCATTATTGAATTCAATCCAGCCGGAGAATATATAACTGGTCATAATAAAGAAAATATAATTGGACATCATGTGAATTTATTTGAACCAATTAGTATTTATATTTATCAAGTTTTGCAACAGGGTAGCAAATTTGAAAACTTGGAAATTACCTTTCATGTCAAAGATCAATGGATAAAAAGAACTTGTTTATTTGATGCTTTGCCTATCTATGATGAAAATGAGAAGATAATGGGCGCTTTTGGACAATTTAGGGATATAACTGAACGTATTATGCTTGAAGAACAAGTGATTGCTGCAGAAAAGTTATCAGTTGCCGGAAAACTTGGCGCTGGATTTGCTCATGAGATTAGGAATCCCCTTACGTCAATTATAGGATTTGCCAAATTATTGAAAACTGACAAAGGAAGCAGCAACTCCGAAAAACATCTTTCTATCATTTTGGATGAACTCGAAAGAATAAAACATTTAGTTAACCAATTCGTAATCATGGCAAAGCCGAGTAGCCAAATGAAAAAAGAATGTAGCGTTGTGAAGCTGATAAGAGAAATGATCTATTTAATGAATACTCAGTCAAGTCAACACCACGTAAAGGTTGAATTCATTTCCAATCAGGAAAAAGATCAGAAGATACTAATTGATGAATCACAAATTAAACAAGTCATTATCAATCTAATACAAAATGCAATAGAAGCGATGCCTAGTGGTGGGAACATTAACGTTAACCTTTCTGAAGTTGACATGATTCATACTAAATTTGTTAAAATTGAAGTTGAAGACAACGGTGAAGGGTTAACCGAAAAGGAAGTTGTCAGCATCTTTACCCCGTTTTACTCATCCAAAGAAGAAGGCTTAGGACTAGGGTTATCAATTTGTAAACAAATTGTTGAATCACATAAAGGAATAATAGATGTAACTTCAGTTAAAGGCAAAGGCACTACGTTTAAAGTTTTGCTTCCGGTATAAGGAGGTCCGCTCTTAAAAAGAATGGGCCTTCTTTTTTCATTAATTAATACGTTAATTAACTATAATCCATCTATGAGGTTTATTACAGCTGATTCGGTTGATAAATCAAAGTCGTTAGAGCAACTATTAGGAATTTGTTGTAAGAAGCATCACCTCTTGCTAATTATCTTCATAATTTCTTCATAATCAAGTGATAATATATGAGATGCAGAGAATGGGTAATAGTAGAGAGGATTGATGTAAATTGAAAAAAAGTAAGGTGAACAAACGATTTTTATTAATTGGCTTTCTCTTGTTGAGTGTTTTCCTAACAGCTTGTTCCCTAGAGGATTCGCAGAGTGAGGAAGAGGTGGGTCCTGCAAATGGACATGAGATGGAACATGGTGATGAAAAAGCTGACAAAGTGGATCACGACGATCATCATGAACATGGAGCAGGTGAGACAGAATTAGATGAGGAAGAAATGAGAGCGGATATAGAACAAACTGCTGCTACTCCTCCAGGTTTATTGAACGAAAATGCAACTAACGGTTTGAACGTGACAAATACAAAAAATATTACACGGATAAATGAGGATGATCCAGTTGCAATGTCTATTCTGACCTCTCAAACTGTCTGGCCAGCAACTCATGAAGAAAACCAACCAGGTACGGTAATCCTTGCTCCTTTGAACCAATGGCAATATTCACTAGCTGCCTTAACATTGGTACACCATCCGAATGATGGCCCAATGCTTTACTTTGATGGAGAGATTTCAGATAATGTGGTAACTGAACTCAACAGACTTCAACCAAAAGGCAATAATGAAGGAGTTCAAATACTTGTTGTGGGTGATCTTCCGAAAGAAGAAATAAATAAGTTAGACGAATATAATGTTGAACAAATACATGGAATAAATGCAGCTGATTTCGCACAAAAGATTGAAGAAAAGTTTTCAGAAACAATTAATGACGTACACCCAAATGTAATTATTGGTTCTTCAGAAGAAGATGCCAAAGGATATACCATCTCTGTAGCAAATTGGATTGCTCATATGAATGAATCATTGCTTTATGTAGATAACGAAGGAATTCCAAAAGAAACGGTTGATGCACTTAATAAGAGAGAAGATGGAGTAACGATTTACATTGTTGGTCCAGAAGACATAATTTCAGATGAAATTGCTCAGGAATTGGAAAACTATGGGGCGGTTCATCGTATTGAAGGCGCGAATCCAGTAGCTCAATCCATTGAGTTTGCAGCTTATAAAGATATTGAAACAGACTTTGGCTGGGGGATAACAGATCCAGGACATGGCTTCGTATTTTCTTCTACATCAACACCTGACCTTGCCATTGCAGCAGCTCCTTTTGCTCATTTAGGAAAACACGCACCAATCATTTGGCTTGAGGACGGAGAAATAACAAGTGAACTTTACGAATATATAGCGAGTGTTAAACCTGCATTTAGTAAAGATCCGACAGAAGGTCCATATAACCACGGCTATGTAGTAGGAACTTTCGCCAACATATCATTTATGACACAAGGAATTCTTGATGAAAAGTTGGAAATTGTTTCACTAAGTGGGGACGACCACGGAGGTCATTAATCAAAGAGGAAGGTTGGCAGAGCCTAATCTTCCTCTTTGTTATACCAAAAAAAATCAGTTAATGTAACAGACGAAGAAAATTACAGCTGTGAAAAGGAGAAAGTGAGAATAAGTAAAAAGCTAAAAAGTTAAATGAATGAATAAAAATATAAAATATGAACTGGCTTTAAATGCAATAAGAACTCTGTTAAAATAAGCTGAATACATAAATCATTATTGGGAAATTGCATAACAATCGGAGGAAATGAGATGATGTTAGATTTACCAAATTGTCCAAAGTGTTATTCTAAATACACTTACGAAGATGGAAATCTTCTTATCTGTCCAGAATGCGGTTATGAATGGACATTAGCAGTAGAAACTGAAAATAAGGAAGAGCAGAAGACAGTTAAAGATGCAAATGGAAATGTCTTGAATGAGGGTGATTCTATTACCGTTATTAAAGACCTGAAAGTAAAAGGCACTTCCTCTGTCATAAAAATAGGAACAAAAGTTAAAAATATCCGTTTAGTTGATGGAGACCATGATATTGATTGTAAAATTGATGGTTTTGGAGCGATGAAATTAAAATCTGAATTTGTGAAAAAAGGATAGTTTTTATGTGGTCAATTAGTTCTCATTACTAATTAATAGGATAACGTACAACGTAACCAAGTCGTTCATTAAAGTTTTCTTGAAACTCCATGAACGGCCTTTTTATGATTCGATTACGCTTTGATTCGGCAGGTTCTCCTATTGGTGATTATCTAAATTTTCTTTTGCGAATAATTTGTTATAGTTAAAAACGTTATATAAATGAGTCCACTTTTAAAAGGAGTAAAGCTATGAAAGAAAGTGACGCTGGTCGAAAAACAGATCTTCCAACAAAATTAGGCAAGCCTGCACGCCGAGCACTTGAAGGAGCAGGATATCTAACGCTTGAACAAACTTCAAAATCTTCCGAGGCTGAACTTATGCAATTACATGGGATCGGACCAAAAGCACTTGGACAAATTTGGAAGGCCCTTACTGCTGAAGGACGATCGTTTTTTGCAGATGCCTCTAAAAAATAACTATTCCTTAAAAAGCAAGGTCATAAAAGCATAATACCACTCTCTTAAGGAAAAAGATTTCAATTTTTTTTTGAAGACTGGGTACATTAATCCTATACCATCAGGAATAGGAGAGTACCTATGTTATTAGCAGCAATGTGGGGAGGAATAGCCGGATCTTCCCTCGTATTAGGTGCATTACTTGGAATCTATAAGGACATTCCAAATAAAGTTTCTGCATTCGTTATGGCATTTGGAACAGGAGTCCTTATCGGAGCAGCGACCTTTGAGTTATTGGCAGATGCAACTCAAGACGGTGGAATCCTTTACCCGTCAATCGGTTTTTTGGTTGGAGCGACTTTGTTTATATTGGCCGAGCTCTTTATTAGTAAAAAAGGAGGACAAGAACGAAAGCGCTCTAAAGAAAACCCATCAACTCATTCAGGGATGGCCATATTTATCGGAACGATTATAGATGCTATTCCAGAATCAGTCATTATTGGGGTAAGCCTACTTGAGAACAAAACTGTTAGCTGGGTCATTGTCATTGCCATTTTTATAAGTAATTTTCCTGAAGGATTATCTAGTAGCATAGGATTTAAAAAGGATGGATATAGCAAAGGGAAAATATTCATCCTTTGGGTTGTAGTGATGATACTTTCCTCTGTTAGTTCCCTTTTAGGGTTTGTTTTCATTGATCCTTCTTCTACTTTAGTCATAACAATCATTGGAGCTTTTGCGGCGGGAGGAATATTTGCAATGGTTTCTTCAACGATGTTACCGGAAGCATTTGAAGAAGGAGGCCCCATTGTAGGTTTTTTATCTGCATTAGGATTATTAACAGCTTTAATTCTTACATATTTTGAGTAAAAGAATTATTTTAATGCTAAGTTAGAATTCGGAGGTATGTTAACATTTGCTATCTATTCCTTTGATGGTAGTGTTGTCGATTGGATCGTACATAGAAAAAAATCAGATTGTTATGATCATTCACTAAAGACGAAGCAAAATGTTGTTAGAGCAAATAATCGTTCAGAGAAACAATTTACTAATGATCTTCTGACACTTCAACAAAAAAGAGCTGAGTTTTTGGAGTGTACAAAATAACCGAGCTTGTTTTCAAAGCTCGGTTTTTCTTTTATTTCTTCAAATCAATGGTGATCTCTAATTCTTCCAAAAAGCGAGGTGCGTCTTTCATAACGGTAGTAATAAATAGTTCTTGTTGATTGAAAGTGCCGTAGAAAGATAATTGATATCGGTTGATCGTATCGTCAAGTCGTCTTGCTGTTTCGTCACTATCAAATCGGTTACCTTCTTCATCTTGAATCCAGAGGGCATTTGCTTGTTCATAAAGATGTTCACCTTCAACTTGATAGGTTAACGTCACCGTATCATTTGACACTACTAGATCTAAGATAGTTACATGCCCTATGTTACCTTGAGAGAGGGTGACTTCTTCACCTTCCCATTTTTTCTTTATGATTTTTGGCAGCGATTCATCTATTTCACGTAATATCGGTTTAATTGTAATCGAGCTTGGTATAGGTTCAAGTGGTTCATAATAATGTTTAAAGGAATGAATGAATTTGCCATTTTCAGCAGCGCCGCCACCTCCGCCACCGCTAAAAGGTTCTAATACGCGTCCGTCTTCATCTAATACTTGGTAGTCTAACATCGCGTATTTATCATCTAAATATACATCTTCGTCGATAATTAAACGAAGGTCCAGTTCTGTAGAGGTAGTATAGAAAGTAACTTTATCATAAAGAATCGTCAAGTCTTCTTGAACCTTTGTTTGATTCACTAAGAACGATTTATGATCTCCTTGCAATTCTACTGGAAGCTCCACAAACCATGACCTGCCCTGGCGTGGTCTGATTCCGAGTACAAACGAGTCAGGTACGCCGTTGCGGACGCTAATACTAAAAGTTCCTGCATACAGCCCATTTTCAATCTCCTTTTCAATTCCCCCCATACCGTAATTTCCGGGAGAGTGGCCATTTATTAAGAATTCTAGATTGCTCAAAAAATGAGGCCGATTGTCTGCTACCATTGATTCCACCACATAACCAATATGGATCTCTCCACCGTCATACAGTGTTTCGGTAAATGTTATTATCTGACCATCTACTTCAACTTGTTCTCCTAGTTCTGTCGTTAGACCTTCTTGTTTTCCTTTTTTGATACCTATATCCCCGACAAATTCAAAAGCAGAGCCAATAACAGGGATACTTTTCATTGTTTCTGCAAATGTTGGTGACATAAAAGACACACCACCTAATGTAATGGAAATCGCTATAATAGCTGCGGATAAACCATAAAAAATTCGTGGTCTTTGGTTTCTATGTGGTAAGTGTTGTAGAGTCTTGTCAATTCGTTCGTCAACATTGTTTGAGAGTGGACAGTTAACGTCATTTTTTAATTGTTGTTCCCATTTGTCCATGTCGTAACCTCCTCATGTCTTTCTAATTCATCACGCATTTTTTCTCTTGCTCGACGAAGTCTTGTTTTGATCGTATTTTCAGGCACTTGAAATATAAGAGCGAGTTCTTGAATCGAAATGTCCTCAATATGAAATAGTTTTAACAGATGTTTTTGTTCTTGAGGTAAGGCATCAAGCATTTGTTCAACCTCAATTTTTTCATAACCTTGATCCTTTGAGGACGGCTCTGATAATTCCTCTATAGAGACCAGCTTTTTCCTTTGTCTAATTTGTTGCTGACATTCATTCATTACTATTCGAATCAACCACGTTTTAAAGTAAGCTGGTTCACGTAATGTATGAATCTTTTGATAGGCTTTTAGAATCGCCTCTTGTATCGCATCAGCACAATCCTCTTCACGTGCAAGTATGGTTTTCGTTACTCGATACATCGTAAGTTTATAATTCAGAATCAACTTCTCAAAAGAGGAAACATTGCCTTTTATTGCTTTTTTGACTTCTTTAATATGCTCCAATTGCTGCGCTCCTTTCTTGGTGTTCTATTCATTAGATACATTAGCAGTTACATAGGTTTCATTTTATTATAAATTCAACTATAAATATCAAGCTGACTGAAAAAAGCAGTTTAATCCAGAGTTTTTCTTATTATTGCGAATAAATATTCCTAGCTATTATTGCGACCTACTTTTATAACAAAGATTTTCGAAGGGAGTAGTTATTTTATTTGAATCGTTTTTTATCGATAGATTAAGCTAGCGAAATTAAAAAAGCAAAATCAAAATTAGAGTACTCGTTTGTTAAAGGAGGAATCATGGTGAACAAAAATGAAGTCACTATACATTTAGTTAAAGTCCATGGATTTCAACTGTTTGCAAAATTGTTTGGAGAGAAAAAGGAGATGCCCACAATTGTTTTTGATACCGGGTACTAATTATTCTTTAGACCCCTGGGAAATCTTCATTCCGGAGCTTTCTAAAATAACTGTGAGACCGGGCAGGGGTAGGAAGGATGAACCGGTTATAGTGATAAACGCAATAAGAAGATTACTTGAAAATACCTGCTATTTGATATAAAACCACATTAAAACTTATTAATTGGGCAATTGAACGTGCACGAGACCGAGGCTGATATGGTTCAGTTAACAACTAGCAAAGAAAGATTAGATGCTTTACGTTTTTACAAACGACTGGGGTTTAATGCAACTAACGAAGGTTTTAAATTGATGCTTTGATGAGGCAGACTACGATCAGATCTACGAGAAATTAACACGATAATTAACAAAATGTTTAATAGGGTAGGACCTTGAGTCAACAAGCAAAGAGAGCTCAATTACATTATTACGTAAAATATAAATTTGACGTAATAATGTGAAAGGATTATTATGATGTTATAAGTTATGCATTACGGAGGTGGTTATATTGGAAAATCAAGGTCAGAAGCAGCATTACAAAAAACTTCAGAATATACTTCAGTATTTACCGTGGTATGTTGAAGAATATATCAATCACAAAAGAAGAAAATTATCTTCTGCTTCCTTACTAAACTATGCACATGATTATAAAATATTTTTTAATTGGCTACGATCAGAAAACTTACATTCTGGTGACATAAAAGACATTCCTCTCGAACTATTAGAATCCCTTACCATTCAGCAAGCAGAAGGATTTTTAAGTTTTTTAGAATACCAATTGAACAACAAAGGAATTACAGTAAACCGTAAATTATCTGCTTTAAAGTCGCTTTTTAATTATCTTCAAAATATAGCAGAAACTCGAGATTTAAAACCTTATTTAAGCCGTAATGTAATGGCAAAAATAGAATTTAATGAACTAAAAGATAGTATGGAGACGATTGCTAATAAAATGGAAGGGAAAATTCTACTCGGGGATGAATATGAAAAATTCCGGCATTTTATTGCATATGATTATGGTCAGATCAATAAAAAGAATAAGAAATTATACAATTTTCATTTGTTAAATCGTGAACGTGATACCGCGATTGTATCATTAATTCTAGGCTCTGGCCTTCGCCTGTCTGAGGTCGTAAATTTAAATTTAGATGATATTGATTATAGCAAATATACAGCACGTGTAGTTCGAAAAGGAAACAAAGAACAATTTGTTTATTTTAGTAAGTTAGCTATGGATGATTTAAAAGAATATTTATCTATACGTGAAACTCGCTATAAAGTTAAAAAAACGAATAAAGCTCTATTTGTAGCAGCTGCTATGGGACCAAAAGGAACTCCAAGAAGATTAACAGCTAGATCTATAGAAAAATTAATTGAAAAATATGCGACTGCTTTTGGTAAGCCAGCATTATCTGTTCATAAGTTAAGACATTCATTTGCTACAAGGTACCACATTGAAATAAATGATGTCCCTAAATTAAGAAGGCAGCTTGGGCATTCTTCAATTCAAACAACTATGATTTACACGCATATTGGAAATGATGATCTTAAACATGCTGTAGATAAGATGGATATACCAAAAGGTGATGACTAAGTCTTTTGGTTGTTTCTAGTTTACATAACATATATTATCGGAATCAAAATCTAATAACGATTTACCGTCTCAGTAACAAAGTATACTTTTGATTTTGAGACGGTTGAATTTTTTCTGAAACCAAAGTATTGTTTTAAATAAATAAATCTTTTTCCTTTCACATTTTAAATTGTCCTATAGATTAAAATCACCACCTATTTTATATCAAAACTTACTTTTCATTTATTTATTGGTGGTGATTTTAATCTCCTATACAAATCGTCAATGAACCGGACTTTATTTAGGTCTAATTTTATCCTTTAATATCTATTTCCTTCCTAATTTGACCATGCTAGCCAATAAACCTAGAGTGGTTTTAGTTGTAACTTTTTTGGTCGCAACGTGGTGGTTTATAAAGCCGGTTCCAACAGCTGTTACCTCCCTTCTCCCTTTGGCTTTGCTTCCGTAACTGGTGGAGATGCAACTATTGCTATTAGGTGCATGTTCTTTATTTTTCATTCCTGCTTATTCAAAAAAAAGGAAATCAAATGAGGTTGCGTAATTCCCTTATAGTATTCTCTTGCTTCTTTTTGCTGCTTCCCTTTTGTTTTTAACTTAAATTTTATCGAATACGGTTATTGCAAATATGTTTATCCCTATCTCCTTTGGGTTTGCTACAGGTGTCGGTGTTGATCCTTATGCATTAATGGTAACTGTGGCCCTTTCTTCTACATGTGCTTTTATGTTTCCAGTATCACCCCCTCCGAATGCTGTTATATTTGTCTCTACTTACATCTCGATACAAAGATATGATTCGTGCGGGTTTTCAACTTAATATAATTGCAATTTTGGTCATTGTTGTTGCAGTTTATTTTTGGTTACTTTTGCTCGTTATACTGTTTCTCCTGTAAATATTGATAAAACCAAATCGTTATAAATAACCAAAATCCACTTAATAAATAAGCACCTATTACATCAGTTGGAAAATGAACTCTGAGATAGATACGACTAAATCCAATTGATAAGATCATGAAGGCTGTAAAAGCAATTAATAATTTACGACCTAAGGATGTAGGAATATGGCGCCAAAATAAAAAGGTAATAATGCCATAAAGTGAAAGAGCGGCCATTGAATGACCACTAGGATAACTAAAACCTGATTCGGTTACAATCGGATCAAACACTGGTCTCTCACGTTTAAGCCAATATTTTAATAATTGATTTAACACTGTTGAGCCTATTAATACGAAAATAAACAAAGTAACTTCATGACGTTTACGATACACTTTGTAAATGATTAATATAAAAATGAATGAGATTATGATTACTGGCCATGTATTCCCGATAAAACTCATCATTAGCATTCCTTTAGTTACAATGGGATGTTCAAAAGTAAGGACAATTTTAATAATGTTCTCATCAAATGGTAGCACTCTTTCTGTCACAACAAAATAAGTAACGACTATAAAACCCAGTAATGGAATTATACCGAGCAGTATTAATTTAAGTAGCAATTGTCTGTTCAAATGTTTCCCACCTTCCAATTCTGGGTACCTAAGTATTTTTAGAAGGATTATTTATTCTATACATGAAAGAGCTAGGGTTTCCCACTTTATCTTTCATCTACTATCACACTGATTTCCTGGGGAAGCGCATAAACCAACAAAAAAGTCAATATGTCGAGTGGACTTTCGACAAAACGCTACGTTGTTTTTCGAACGAACAATTTAATCAAACGTTTGTTTAAAAAATAAAGTGAAAGTAGTGTCATTAGTTATCAAGTATTATTTCCATATTTCGTAAATAATTAAATGGACATAGTTGTTTAGCTATATAATAACTTTTTAAAGCCCCTGACTGTTTAAAATTCACCTTTTATGTAAACCTTATATGTGAAAACAAAGGGAGTGAAAGTATGATTTATCTCTTATTACTTGTTGGGTTTGCCTTATTAATTAAAGGAGCTGACTATTTTATTGATGGTTCCTCAAATATTGCAAGTTTATTTCGCATTCCTCCACTTATTGTCGGTCTTACGATTGTAGCCTTTGGAACAGGGGCCCCAGAGGCAACAGTGAGTATTATAGCTGCATTAGAGGGCAGTGCTGATGTTACAATTGGAAACATCGTCGGAAGTAACATATTAAATATTTCTTTAGTTGTTGGTATTACCGCATTTATATTTCCGTTAAAGGTAGAAAGACCGACAATTAAAAAAGAAATCCCTTTTGCCTTTTTATCAACAATTGCATTACTCGTATTAATTAGTGACAGACTTCTTGGGATAACAAATGAAAATTTGATTACTAGAAGTGATGGAATTATTTTCTTGTTGTTCTTTTCTATCTTTTTATATTATGTAATTGAAGCTGCTAGAAATAGCCGTGAAGCATCAACAGTGAAAGAAGTAGATATTGAACAGACGGGTAGTTGGGGGAAGAATATTCTAATAACTGTTGCTGGGTTGGCTGCTATTATCTTTGGTGGTTACTTAGTAGTAGAAAATAGTACAGAAATTGCTTATCGATTTGGTATGAGCGAAACATTAGTTGGGTTAACTATAGTTGCGATTGGTTCTTCATTACCTGAATTGATCACATCTATTACAGCAGCAATGAAAAAGCAAAGTGAGATCGCCTTAGGAAACATCGTCGGGAGTTCAATTTTCAATATTCTATTTGTTTTGGGAGTAGCTTCGATCATTTCTCCCCTTCCTGTCAATGATAAATTATTTTTCGATATCATTGTCTTACTTATCCTAACTGTTTTCTTATTTATCTTTTCTAGAACTCAGTATAAAGTAGGTAAATATGAAGGAATGGCATTAACCATTTTATATTTGGTATATCTCATTTACATCATTATGAGAAACTAATAATTCAACTTATTTACAACATGGAAAACGAAATTGGCAAGGAATTCTTACGATTAATAGGTACAAGTTACTTAAGTCGTTTGGTTGCCTAGAGTAGTAGTCAATAATTTATCGAGTAAAGTGATAAAAAGAGCAGCTACATCATTCCCTTTCTTCTTTGATAAGAACCAGGGAATGATGTAGCTGCAGAAATGGTGTGTATAGCAATTAACTTTTTCTAGCAATATTCATTCTTCACCCTTCTTTTTGTTTTTTTAACTTTACAAATCTATTCTTGTATTGATCGCCAAGGATTTGACGAACTAATCCAAAACGTACGCTGAATAGTATGTAGGTGATTCCCCCTACTGAAACACCTGCAATTAACACGATTACTGTATTCATCCATGTTTCTAAAGGAAACAATCGTTGAAAATAACTAGAGACAACTGCAACATAAACACCCATAATTCCAACAAACAGCAGAATCAGCCTTGTTTGTTTAATCAATAGCCTATATTGATAATTTGCATATTTACTGATTGCCAATAAAGTTATAACAATAGCAACACCAAATCCTAGGTACGTTGCTAATACTCCTCCTAGAGGCCCAAATTGATGAAGCAAGAAATAATTCAATGAGAATTTGACGAGTAGTCCGCAGACCAGTGCCCTTACAGCATACTTTTGTTTGTTTATTCCTTGTAAGATCGCACTTGAAATAGAGAACAATGAGAAAAACAGCGCAATCGGCGCATAATATCGTAACACCATGCCCCCCATATCGATATCATCTAATTTAAATAATGCCCCGAAGGCTGAATAAGATAAGATAGAAAGCCCAACTACAGCTGGAATCGTAAAAAATAATATCACTTTGAACGTTTTTGTAATTTGTTGTTGAAGTGCTTTTTGATCACTTGTTACAAACGATTTTGTTATTGTTGGAATTAACGTGATAGAGAAAGCAGTCGCTAATGTCATCGGGATCAAAACAACTTTATGAGCTGTTTGTGTAAAAATAGCAAAAAATGTATCGGCTTCGTCTTGTGACATGAATCCACTTTGTGTTAATGCATTGCTGACAGTAAACATATCAATTAGTTGAAACAATGGAATGGCTAAACCAACAAAAGAGATAGGCAGCGCATAGCCGATGACCTCTTTGTACATCTCTTTTAATGAAATTGAATGAATAACTGTGCTTTCTTTTATTTCTTTCATGATCATTGAACGTCGTTTCATCCAATAAATAAGTAAAACACCCATACCACCTAACGCTCCAACAAAGGCGCCTAACGTTGCGAAACCAACTGCAGTTCCTAGCTCTCCACCCATAACATTATAGATTACAATTGTTGCTGATAAAATAAATGCAATTCTCAAGATTTGCTCAATGACTTGTGACACAGCGGTTGGCCCCATCGATTGGTGCCCTTGAAAATAACCACGTACAATGGCCATTACCGGTACAATTAATAAAGCAACACTGACCATCCGAATTGTAAATATAATATCTTCCATTGTGTATCCTTCAAGTGCTTCTGGGTCTTCTATTATCCAATTTGAAATAGTAGGAGCAGAAAAATACAAAATAAAAAAGGCGATCAATCCATTAATGAACATAAATAACATTCCATACTTTAATAGTTGATAGCCTGTTTTATGATCTCCTATATTTCGGTATTTCGAAACAAATTTTGATACGGCCATAGGAACTCCTAACGTAGCCATGCTTAACATGACACTGTACGGAATGAACCCATATCCATATAACGTATTCCCCAGTTGGCCAACAATTGCAGTAAATGGAATTACATAGATTAGCCCTATTAGTCTAGAAAGGAACGTGGCGGCGGTTAACAACGCGGTTCCTCGTACAAGCTTAGAATCTGACATCTTTTACCCTCATTTATCAATTATCACAATTTTCCTTTACCGTTACGATTCCATATTATAGCATAAGTAGTATAGGAGGTTAATTAGAAATGACAACACCTTTCTAATTGAGGAAAAATAAAATAGTCAAATATAAACGAAGTTGTTTACAATTGGCTTTCGTTTAAGATACGACCTCTTTAATTATATTTATATGGGTTCGGTATGGCTGTTTTACCTGAAATAGCCATAAAAAGGTTAGACACAGACCAATATGCACTTCAGCCTTTATTAGTAAACAATACTTACCTAACACGAAAAACATGGGTATGCTTTTCGCCGGCTGCGGCAAGGCTTCCCCGAGTAAAGGCTTTTTAGATATATTATAAACTAGAAAGTCGATACGGAGAAATATTTAGAAGCATTACTACCATCATACTTGGATAAAAGTTGAATGAATATTTCACGCAATAATAAAACCGTAAAATAGGTACCTATTTTTAAAAGATTAAGTATGGAAAGTCATATCATGCACAATCATCATTGAATTATATTGCAATACAAATGAATAAAACGTATACTTAACTTATATAAGCATAGGATAAATAAATCGACGGTGCTGGTAACACCATCGGTTATTGCAAAAGAACTGCCCTTAAAGGGGGCGGCAGATCACACATTTTACCTTGATCCACCCAGCTTCTCTAGAGCAAGGGTGGATTATTTTTTATCCTTTGACGTTAGTATTACAACAGCTAGTGTTGCAAAAGCAATCATTAGCATTAATGATTCAAATACCGTCATCGGCCTCACCCCCTTTCAACTGGGGATGATATACCGTCCACCCTTTTAGAAGCTATTTTCTATTGCCCTTCTATTATATCATAAGAGATTAGTAGAATTAATCAAAAACACAAACGAATGTTCGGACAGATAGAAAGTCACATTTTTGTACTTGTGTTCAATTTGAATATAGCAGAAAGTTCACATGCACCTTACAAACATTAATTAATTTATAAAAATAAGCAGGCCTTGGTTATAATAAAGGCCTGCAAACATGTATTTATTCCCCGAAATCTACATTATGGTAGACTTGCTGTACATCCTCTAAATCTTCTAAAGCATCAATTAATTTTTCAAATTGTGCTTGGTCTTCTTTTGGTAGTGACACATCATTTTGCGCAAGCATCGTAAGTTCAGCAATAGTAAATTCCGTAATATCTGCATTTTTAAATGCGTCTTGTACTTCATGAAACTGATCAGGCTCAGCATAAACAATGGTTGATTCATCTTCTTCAATTATGTCGCGCACATCTACATCAACTTCTAGTAAAATCTCTAATACTTCATCTGCGCTTATTCCCTCAAGACCAATGACAGCTGTTGCATCAAACATAAAAGTTACTGATCCACTCACACCCATGTTCCCACTATTTTTTTTGAACGCGGAACGTACTTCAGCTGCAGTACGATTAACGTTATTTGTCAATGCATCGACAATAATCATTGATCCATTTGGTCCAAAGCCTTCATATCGAAGTTCATCATAGCTTTCTTCTGAACCACCTTTGGCTTTTTCTATTGCTCGGTCAATTATTGCCTTTGGTACACTATACGTTTTTGCACGCTCAAGAACGACCTTTAAAGCTCGATTTGATTCGGGATCAGGCTCACCTTGCCTGGCAGCTACATAAATTTCGCGTCCAAATTTTGCATATATACGACTTGTATTTGCATCTTTTGAAGCTTTCTTTTCTTTAATGTTATTCCATTTACGCCCCATAATGAACACTCACTTTCAATTTTGTATGTATATCAAAATGATAATATGAATAGGTACTTTCTTCAACATAAAATGAACTAAACAGTTGCAAGTTCCTCAAATAAAAATCAGATTGATAGCATTATTCTCTTGTTTATTATACATCAAGAATGACAATTAAGACGTTTTCTTGTCTAATAACTGTTTATCGAATGTATTTTTTGTATTGAATACGGTATATGAAATTATACATGTACCATTACCTCGTATAATCATACCGAGCTAATGAATATGAATATCACTTTTTGTGTAAAGTAAACTTGAAATTCATTAATGGAGGTTTACTAATGATCAAACAAAGAGCACAAGAAATAGCCACATCACCAGTCATGGCAAATGTAACCTATCAAGACACTCCCGTTTATATTCAATCTGTGAGCGAGGAACACGATATAGCAAGGATCTTTCCGCTCTCTGACCCGCAAGATGAAAAGGAAGTTAATATTTCAAGCCTTGTAGAGCATTAAAATGCAAAAGAAGTTGTTTCATATGGGTATATTACAGTTAGCCTTAGTGAGACAACTTCTTTAAACGCAAAAGACCGCTTGAAGCGGTCCGCATTCTCAAGAGTTATCAATTATTTGAGATATTTCCTCATCAGCAAAATGTTCATTAGCTCTTTCTAATTCCTTATGTTGATCTACCGAGTCACCTGCATAACGATCAACTGTACTCGAAGGGTTTTTTGGGTCTAATTCTGTTCGCACACCCATTTCACCACCTGTATTTGCTTCTGTTGGCATAGGAAATTGACTTTTAAAGTCTTTTTTCATTTAAATCACCTCATTAATAGGCTTTGTTTAATTTTCGATTTCA
Source organism: Halalkalibacter kiskunsagensis (assembly GCF_037027555.1). Classification (NCBI taxonomy): domain Bacteria; kingdom Bacillati; phylum Bacillota; class Bacilli; order Caryophanales; family Bacillaceae; genus Halalkalibacter; species Halalkalibacter kiskunsagensis. Next base: position 76,853 of record NZ_JAXBLX010000024.1, read on the forward strand.
TTCATATCAACAAAATAATTAACTAAGGAAGTTTCAGCAACTTACCTAAAGAATGAAAAGAAAAACGCCTAGAGTTGAAAATTTCCCTAAGCGTTTCTACTTTACCTTATTTAGGTAATTTTTGATCATAAATGAGTAGAGCTTTTGCCATCTTGCACTTCTGTTTTTACTCGTTTAGCATCTATTCGAGACCATAATGTCACAAGTGCGGGTCCTGAGATGTTATGCCACACGGAAAAAAGTGCACTTGGAAGAGCCGCTAATGGTGAGAAATGGACCGTTGCTAATGAAGCTCCAAGACCTGAATTTTGCATTCCCACTTCAATTGATATGGCTCTGCGTTTTGCTTCGTCAAGTCCAACTAATTTAGCCGTGACGTACCCAAGAAATAAGCCAAATAGATTATGTAACATAACAGCTACAAATAATAATAATCCAGTTGAAGCAATATTGCCCTTATTGGCGCCAACAACAGCAGATACAATCGCTAAGATAGCTACAATTGAAATAAGCGGCAATACGGTTGTTCCTTTATCAACAACAGTAGGTAATAGTTTTCTAATGATAATTCCAATGGCAATCGGAATGATAATCACTTTTATTATCGAAACAAACATTGCACTTGCATCAACCGGCAACCATTGGCCTGCAAGCATTAATAAGATAAATGGAGTTAATAACGGGGCAAGCAATGTAGATATGGAAGTCATTGCTACTGATACTGGAACATCCCCTTTTGCTAAATACACCATCACATTTGATGCTGTTCCCCCTGGACAAGCACCTACTAATACTAGTCCAGCTGCAAGCTCCGGAGGTAGATTTAGAGCGTGTGCAAGCCCAAATGCAACAAGTGGCATAATCACAAACTGAGCAATAACACCAATCACAACAGGCACAGGTTTTTTTGCTACAATCGTAAAATCGGACAATTTAAGTGTTAGCCCCATTCCAAACATAATAATACCAAGCAATAACGTAATATGCGGTGCAATCCATGTAAATGTTTCTGGAGACAGAAATGCAAGTACACTAATGCAAATAACAAATACTGCAAAATACTTACTAACAAATTGACTTAATACACTTACTGCGTTCAAACTAAAACCCCCAAATACAACTTCTATTTAAAATTTTCTTATTATTTTATATATAGTAACATTTCTAACATATATATTAATTAACTTTTTAGATCACCTGAATGAAAAAGAGACTGACTTATAAGTAATCCTTTACAAGTATAAAAGGAAATATCTTACGTTAGTCAGCCTCTTGCATCTAGATTTCGTTACTTTACTATTATGCTGTGTTCTTCAACAGATACAGTAATACACTAGTGTTGCATTAAATTAGACTAACTATTAAAAATACTCAAAATGTTCAATAAAGTTATTTTGTGCAAAGAA